>NZ_JBFDVZ010000015.1:0-12114 GCF_050473925.1 Pseudomonas sp. S8 | reverse complement strand
ACGGTCGCAGCCGGTTTTCCGTTGATCAAAACCGTGGTCGCCAGATCGCCGACCAACGCACCACCACACGCCGAGGCATCGCCTTGGCGGGCGGCCGCGAGGCCGTCGAAGAACACGTCGCCGGAACCGCGGCGATCGGGTTGGTACCGTGGCCAGGAAGTGGGCAAGCGGTGGGGTCGGATACGCGTGCTGCGGGTTTGCCAGACATCGGGAATCTCCTTAGGTGACCTTCACTTGACCGCTGCCATCCAGGCGCGCGGAAAAAACTGACCTGACGCTTGAAACCCTCGACTTCCAGCAGGCCTTCGATGCTGAAGGCCAGCCGTAGCTGGTCGTGGTCACGCGGCAGGGAAATGACACGCACGTTGCTCAGGCGCGGCTCGTAGGCTTCGATGAAGTTTTCGATGGCCAGACGGGCCTGACTCAGGGAGTCGTGCAGGCTCAGACGCATGTCATTGAGATCGGGCAACCCGTAGTCGGCCAGCGTTTGCACGCTGCCGGCCCGGGTGCTGAGCATTTTGGCCAGATGGGCAGCCACTGACGCCATGGCACAAGCCTCGAGGCTGTTGCCCTTGCGTAAGTTGCGCGTCGCCGTTGAGGCGCTCGAACAGGCTGCCGTATCCGTCCATGAGTCGCTCTTACTCTTTGTCCAGCTTGCCAACCAGCGACAGGGTGAAATCGGCACCCATGTACTTGAAGTGCGGACGCACGTTCAAGCTGACGCGGTACCAGCCCGGCTCGCCTTCAACGTCGCTGACGATCACTTGCGCAGCGCGCAGCGGACGACGGCCACGCACTTCGGCGCTCGGGTTTTCCTGGTCGGCCACGTACTGGCGGATCCACTTGTTCAGTTCCAGCTCAAGGTCGGTACGTTCTTTCCACGAACCGAGTTGCTCGCGCTGCAGCACTTTCAAGTAGTGAGCCAGGCGGTTGACGATCATCATGTACGGCAGCTGGGGTACCGAGCTTGTAGTTCAGCTCTGCCGCCTTGCCTTCTGCGCTGATGCCGAAGAACTTCGGCTTCTGCACCGAGCTGGCGGAGAAGAACGCCGCGTTGTCGGAGCCTTTGCGCATGGTCAGGGAGATGAAGCCTTCCTCGGCCAGTTCGTATTCACGACGGTCGGAGACCAGAACCTCGGTCGGGATCTTGGTTTCGATTTCGCCCATGCTTTCGAAATGTGCAGCGGCAGGTCTTCAACCGCGCCACCGCTCTGTGGGCCGATGATGTTCGGGCACCAGCGGAATTTGGCGAAGCTGTCGGTCAGCTTGGTGCCGAACGCGAACGCGGTGTTGCCCCACAGGTAGTGCTCGTGGCTGTTGGCAACGGTTTCCTTGTACACGAACGATTTGACCGGGTTTTCTTCCGGATCGTACGGGTTACGCAGCAGGAAACGCGGCACGGTCAGGCCAACGTAACGGGAGTCTTCGGAAGTACGGAAGCTCTGCCATTTGGCGAATTGCGGGCCTTCGAAGTGGTCTTTCAGATCTTTCAGATCCGGCAGGCCGGTGAAGCTTTCCAGACCGAAGAATTTCGGGCCGGCTGCGCGATGAACGGCGCGTGGGACATGCAGGAAACGCTGGCCACGTACTGCATCAGTTTCACGTCCGGCGAGCTTGGGGACATGAAGTAGTTGGCGATGATCGCGCCCACCGGCTGACCACCGAACTGGCCGTATTCAGCGGTATAGATGTGCTTGTACAGGCCCGACTGCATGACTTCCGGCGAATCTTCGAAATCGTCCAGCAAGTCTTCTTTGGAGACGTTGAGGATTTCGATCTTGATGTTTTCGCGGAAGTTGGTGCGGTCGACCAGCAACTGCAGGCCACGCCACGACGATTCCAGCGCCTGGAAATCCGGGTGGTGCAGGATTTCGTCCATCTGACGGCTGAGCTTGGCATCGATCTCGGCGATCATGCGGTCAACCATGGCTTTCTTGACCGGCTCACCGTTGTTCTGCGGCTTGAGCAGTTCTTCGATGAACGCCGACACGCCACGCTTGGCGATGTCGTAGGCTTCGTCGTCCGGGGTCAGACGGGTTTCGGCGATGATGCTGTCGAGAATGCTGTATTCGCCGCTTTCGGCGCTCTTCTCTTGTGCTGCGCTAGTGCTCATTGTGTTGGCTTCCTTGGCTGAAGTCTCAGGCGTCCGGGGCTGCGGCGTTCAGGCCCAGCTCACCGAGTACGCGACCGCGGGATTCGTCGTCGGCGAGCACGCCTTCGATCGCTTTACGGAACGCAGGTGCGTTACCCAGCGGCCTTTGAGGGCCACCAGCGCATCGCGCAGTTCCATCAGTTTTTTCAGCTCAGGCACTTGCTCGACCAGGCTGGCCGGGGTTGAAGTCCTTCATCGAATTGACGCGCAATTGCACAGCCAGCTCGTCGGCCTCGCCATCTTCCTGCAGACGGTTCGGCACGCTCAGCGTCAGACCCAGTTCTTGCTTGGCCAACACTTCGTCGAAGGTCATCTTGTCGATGCTGATCGGCTTGCGATCTTCGATTTTGCGATCGTCCTTGCGGTGGGTGTAGTCACCGATTGCCAGCAGCTTCAGCGGCAGTTCAATCTCTTCCTGAGCACCGCCGGTGGCGGGTTTGAAGGTGACGTTGATGCGTTCCTTGGGGGCTACCGAGCCTTCTTTGGCCATGGCTTTTCTCCTTGCGGTTGTGGCCCTGGGGCCTATTCGAGTACCACTTCGAGATCGAGGTGGCACAGCCTGCGATAAATCTCTTCCTTGCGTTCACGCACTGCATGGTTCTGCGGCAACAACTCGCAGCAACTGTGCAGCAGGTGCAGCACTTCCAATGCAAGATCGGGCTCCCAGGCGTGCAGGCCTGAGTCCTGTAATGTCTGATCGAGGGTTTCGAGCTGGTTCTTGGCCAGTTCGTATTTCTTGGCCATGAAGCACAGCCGCGCGAGGGCGAACTGCCAGAAGAACCGCTCGCGGCCACCGTGGGCCGACTGCAGCCCCTGTTTGAGGATTTGCACGGCAGGCTTGAGGCCTTCTTTGCGCAGCAGCGGCAGCACGTCCTGCAGGGCCTTTTCCCAGGCGGGCTGGGTTTCGATGTCATCGGTTTCGACCTTGCGCGGCGCGCTGGCGCTTTGCAGGTGCGGCATGACATTGCCGGCGATCCACGCCCGGGTGGACGGATCGGCAAACGGCGCGCCGTCATGGAAACGACATTCGATGATCCCGGGCAGGCGCTGAACCAAAAGCGCGAAGTGGATTTCCACTTCGCGCATTGCCATCTCGGCGTTGAGGTTCTGGAGACATTCCCAGACCATCCTCTGGCCATCGAACCAGAACGGCGCCTTCGCCAGGCTCGCCTCCAGCTCCACCAACAGGTCGGCGTATTTGCCTTGATCGAAGCGATCCTGATACTGCTTGAGTTTGTCCACCGGCAGACCGCGCAACACGGTGATCTGCTCGGCGTTGCGCTCGGGCACCGCGTCGATCGGCAGCCACAGCAAGGTGCGGTTCAGACGCAGGGCGCGCAGGTCGGTGGCCTTCTGCTTGAGCCACCAGGCACACAACGGACGCGCGCTTTCCTGCTGGGCGCGCAGTGCCTTGTAAGCGTCTTTTTCGTTGTCGATCGGTGCGCCGGGGGTCAGCAACTGGCTCGCGGCCTGCTTGACCTGCGCCACCGCCGCACCCACCACACCGGGGGCCGGCTGATTGTCGGCGGCACGCTGGATCATGGTTTTCAGGCGGCGCGAGAGCGGCAACAGCAGCGGCGCATCGTCGCCCAAATGTTCAGTGCACGCGGCATCGAGCCCGGCCAGATGCTCGGACAACTGCCGGAACATCGGCAGCTGTTCCTTGATCGCGATGTTTTCGGTGAGCACCTGCTCCAGGCGCGGCACCAGCCAGCCGATGGCGGCGGCACGGGTACGCGGCTTGAGCGGTGTGAACGTCGGCCCAGTGGTTTTCCGACAGATGGTGCAGCAGACCGAGGCCGGCCAGCAGCCCGGGGAAGGATTCGCGCTGGTACAGCGACCAGGTCAGCCAGGCGCCGACACGCAAATCCTTGGATTGGGTGCGCAGCAGGTTTTCGCTGTTTTCGCGGATTTTCTGCCAGTCGATCTGCCCGCTTTCGTGCATCGACGAGGCTTTGGCCAGCTCGCTTTCCAGCGCCTCGAATTCGCTCGAAAAACGAACGTCTTCGCCCGCGAAATTCTCTTTGGAAACAGAGACTTTTGCGAGTTCGAGGTAATGGGCGGAAAGTTTGCTTGAGTAGGACATCCATGGCCTTTATTCAGGATTACAGTCAGGCGCCTATTGGAGTTACCGCGGCGCGGGACAGTATCGAAGAGCGGTGAAGCGACTCATCCAATTGAGATGTGCTCTTTCAAGTGGGCGCATCGTAATCACTATGATGGCCACTAGCAAGCATCTGATTAAACAACAAGACGAAGTGTTCAGTGGGGTGTGTAAGAGATCGCCCTATATATGGCAGGGGAATCCCTGATGGCGAATTATATTGCGCGCATTTGCCTCGCCCCCTCAGAACCCTTGATCCAGAGCGGCCCAACCCGCTGTGTGCGAATCGCCTCGAACACCCGTCCCAATACACGGCGGCAAGCATGACAACTCTCGAAAAAAATAGAAGTAGGACTCTTCCGAAAATGCATTGGATTTTACAAACGATTTACCGACGACAACACTCAACAACAAAAGTGCCATCAATTTGATGGCAATTAATTTTTCTGAAACTTTATTCAGCTCGTGAATGCTGTACTTCAGTGCTAACTCAATAATTATCGAAGTGACTTCCCACAGACATTTCCTCCAATCCGCACAACACTTTCACGCCCGGAATACTCTGACAAATGTCAGAGATACTTCTTACATCAATTTATTTCCTGCGTCGCTAGCGTGTCTTGGCAAATTCTTTTCGCGTGGCGATCAGGGAGGATCGAACACCGCGCATCGACTCACTATGCCAAGGACAAGCGTATGTTCAGTACGGGCAGCTGCGCGCCTTTCTCCCTGCACATTCCCGGCGTTCGTCATGACTTCGAGGTGCTCGCATTTGATGGTGAAGAAGCCATCAGCCGCCTGTACGCGTTCCGGGTCGAGCTGGTCAGCGAACGTGCAGATATCGATCTGGAAAGCCTGCTCAGTCAGCCGGCTTTTCTGCAATTCGGGTTCAACAACGAAGGGATTCACGGGCGCATTGAAGATGTACGGGTGGGTGAAAGCGGAAAACGCCTGACCCTCTATGAGCTGACGCTGGTGCCTGCGTTGCATTATCTGCAGTTCAGTCATGACCAACGGATTTTTCAGCAGCGTACGGTGCCGCAGATCATCGCGCAGGTGCTCAAAAGGCATGGCATTCAAGGTGATGCTTTTACCTTTCATGTCGCCTCGAATCCGCCACGCGACTATTGCACTCAGTACGCGGAAAGCGACTTTGAGTTCATACAGCGCCTGTGCGCCGAGGACGGAATCGCTTGGCATCACCAGCATTCAGCGGATGGCCACCTGCTGGTGTTCACCGATGACCAGGTGTTTCTCCCCACGTTGGCTGCGATGCCGTATCTGCAGGAATCCGGCATGGTGGCCGAGCATCAGGTGGTCAGCCGATTCAGTGTGCGCAACAGTACGCGCACCAGCACCGTCACTCGTCGTGACTACGACCTGAAACGCCCGAGCCTGTTGCTTGAAGCCCGCTTCACTGCCGGCTTCACTCCAGCACTGGAGGACTACCGTTATCCGTTATTGATTGAAAACGACAGGCGCGGCAAGCAAGTTGCCCGGCAAGCGCTGGAGCGCCACCGTAGTGATTACGAACGGGGCGACGGCGAAAGCGATCAGACGAGTCTGCGTAGCGGCCACTTGTTTGAGCTGAACGGACACCCGCGCAAACAGTGCAACGATCTGTGGCTGCTGCTCAGCGTTACTCACGAAGGCCGCCAGCCGCAAGTGCTTGAGGAGACCGGCACCGGCAACGTCGAACCCGCCGATGGTTTTACCCAAGGCTACCGCAATCGCTTTAGCGTGATTCCTGGCGAGGTGGTATTCAGGCCTGCACTGCCGCCGCCACGCCGTCCGCTGGTGACTCAGACCGCACGGGTTACCGGCCCCGAAGGCGAAGAGATTTATTGCGATGAGTTCGGTCGCGTGAAGATCGAATTTCCCTGGGAACGCAAAGAACTCAACAGTGAGCGCAGCAGTTGTTGGGTACGCGTAGCGAGCAGTTGGGCCGGCGATCATTTTGGCGCAGTGACCATTCCGCGGGTTGGCATGGAAGTCGTGGTGTCCTTTTTGGAGGGCGACCCGGACAAACCACTGATCACCGGTTGTGTGTCCAACAGAGTTACCGCGCCACCCTACTCGTTACCCGATCACAAGACCCGAACTGTCTTGCGCAGCGAAAGCTCGCCGCGCAATGGCGGTTACAACGAACTGTCGATCGAGGATCGTGCCGGGCAAGAGCTCATCCATGTGCGCGCACAGCGCGACATGGCGCAAAAAATCGGCAACAGCTTTCAACTGGAAGTGGGCAACGAGCGCCGCGAAACCATCAATGGCAACAGTTACACCCGTGCCGGAAGGTCTCTCGACATCGAGGCCGGCCAGCAAGTGCTGCTCAAGGCTGGCGCCAGTGTGGTGCTGGATGCCGGCGCCAGCATCACGCTGAAGGCTGGCGGCCATCACCTCGTGATCGATAGCGGTGGCATTTTCAGCAGCACTGAAATCGAAACAGGCCATAAGCCGCAAGACAGTGAAGCGCCCCCTCTGCTGCTGCCTGGACTGGATGGCGCATTACCCGTTGCGCCAGCGGTACACGAACGTGCAGAGGCAGAGCTCGAGGAAGAGGAGGAAGAAGTCGACCTGGAGGATGAGACGCCGGGGGGAATAACTTTGCGTATCGGGGTGTTTTTCGATGGCACGGGGAACAACAAGGCCAACAGCGAGACGGTCGCAGCGTGTTACGCCCCGGACGCCAATCTTGCGGAGGCGGCTGCAGAGATCCAGCAGCACTGCGCCACCTACGGTTACGACGGTGATGGAAACTCGCCGGATAACAGTTATGGGAATGATGTGAGCAATATTGCGAGGTTGTATGAGCTTTACACCGACGACACTTACAAGCTTTTACCAGTGTCCGCAAAAAACGCATCGATCGCGGTTTACATAGAAGGCGTCGGCACCAAAAGCAATGACGCCGACTCTCTCTACTCACAAGCAACAGGTAGAGGTGAAACAGGCGTAGTCGCTCGTGTAGAGCAAAGTCCGACAGTTATCAGGCAACAAATACGGCAGCTGATTGAACGGAACCCAGCATTGGTAATTCAGCGAATCAAATTCGATATTTTCGGTTTCAGCCGAGGAGCCGCAGCAGCCAGACACTTTGCAAATGAAGTGCTTAAGGGTAATGAGGGGCTACTCGCCAAGTCGCTTTCCAGCGGCTTGGTTGAAGGCTTCAACTGGCGATTCAAGGTCGATACGGAGATCAACTTCATTGGGCTTTTTGACACCGTTGCAGCAATCGCCAACCCATGGCTGCTCGATTTTACCGGCGCCAACAGTAGAAACCCCGGCCTCGAATTGAAGCTGCCTGATGGTTGCGCCAACAAAATAGTCCATCTGGTTGCCCGTGATGAATATCGCGAGAACTTCGCACTCAACAGCCTGGGCGACATCGATCTGGTCTTGCCCGGCGCTCACTCGGATCTGGGCGGCGGCTATTTGCCTAAAGCCAAGGAAAAACTTCTGCTGAGCAACCCGCTCACCAGCACTATCAGCCGAGACAAGGACGCGACCCGCAGTGCAGCCTATGCTGCTGCCGAAAAAGAAACCTATGCCTGGTATGCAAAAGGCGTCATCGAAGAGGACACCACGGGCAGTCATTTACACGTTGCACTTTGGGAAAGAGCCGTGACTCAACCAACGGAAAAAGGCGGATACAGGCAGGATCCCCAGAAGCGGGTTTACGCGGCGGCCAGCATTGAGCGACCAGTACACGGGGAGCTGTCTCTGGTGTATCTGCGCATCATGCGTGAGCTGGCGGTCAGACATGGAGTCCCATTCGAGGAGATTGACGAAAATGAGCCAAGACTGTCCTTGCCGGCGGAATTGATCCCGATTCATGCCAAGCTTGAAGCTTATGCGCTTGGAAAATCATCTGTCGAAGGCCTGACCATCAAAGAAAGGGAATTGTTACGTAGGCGCTATATCCATCTTTCCGCTCACTGGAATGCAGCCAAGGGCTTGAACAGCAGCGACATGAACATCGTTTTCATCAACCGCCCGGCCAAGAGCAACCCACGAGTGGTGCACCCCCATGAATGACTTCACTCGACGTCTCGGCAAAACAATATGTTTCCTGCTTGGCACATTTTTGGCTGGCTGTGTACAAGATGTCTCCCATGCTGCAGAGAAGCAGCCTTGGTTCCTTGGCTTTGGAGCACCAGACTATATGGAGGTCTGGATAGAAACAGCCGACGTGGTGGATATCCGGGAGCGAGTGTTCCAGCGTGCCGGATCGGGTATTGCATCAGTACAGAATCCCGTGGAGCACAAGGGCAACCCCGCAGGTTGGCCAGAAAACCCTGGAAGCGGAAAAGGCAAGTATGTAACGGGTGCCGACCTGCCCCGCTTGGTCTACGTACGCTGGCAATCTCTGGCCGAACCTCAGACTTATGAAGCCTATATCGTCATCCCCGAATCAGCCCGGGAAATCATGCGCAAACCGGAAAAAGCGTTCTGCAACTTTGGCTCGGAGTGGGTTACTGAATCGCGTAAAAACCTGGTAATTGGGCTGGCACCCGGCGGCATTGCCAAAGTATGGCTCACTGGAACATGCCTCAAGGCAATCGAGATTGCCCGGATCGCAGGCACCGTGAATAAAAAGGGTCCATACCAAAGAAAAAATGAAGGCCGCTATGCGCTGCCTCTTGAGCCGGAGTCCAGGGCCTACGTGGAAAAATTTGGAATTCCTTATGGCTCTTGGTAAGGACAGCCCGGTGATCACGCCGAGAAGCTCGCCCCTTGGAATCAAGAAACTCACAAGCCTGTTTACAGGCCTTCTGCTGGCGGTTTGCACTCAAACCTCATGCTCAAGCGAAAGACAAACTGCCCTGGTTCCTTGGCTTTGGAGCACCGGACTACATGGAGGTCTGGATTGAAACTGCCGATGTGGTGGATATCCAAGAAAGAGTGTTCCGGCGGGCAGGATCAGGCATTGCTTCAGTACAGAGGCCTGACGATCAAAAAGGCAACCCCGCTGGCTGGCCGGACAACCCCGGCAGCGGCAAAGGCAAATATGTAACCGGCGCCGATTTACCTCGCCTGATCTACGTGCGATGGCAGTCACTGGCCGAACCCCAAACCTACGAGGCGTACATCGTAATTCCCGAATCTGCACGGGAAATCATGCGCAAACCCGAAAAAGCGTACTGCAGGTTTGGCTCAGAGTGGATCACCGAATCCCGTGACAATATGGGTATCGGTCTGGCCCCCGGCGGCATTGTAAAGGTTTGGCTAGGGGGAGCCTGTTTGAAGTCGGTCGAAATTGCCCGCGTACAAGGAACCATCAACCCCAAAGGCCCCTACGAAGGTAAATCCGGCGGTAAACATCGACCTCTTTCTGATGCCTCAAAAACCTACATCGAAAAATTCGGCATCCCCTTCGGGAGCTGGTAAGGAGCTTTACCTCATGGAATTGAAACCCCTGCTTTTCGCAGCACTGCTGTCGCTACCCATCTCTCAAGCCTCCGCAGATACCCCACCACTGGACGGTCATTACTATCTGACCGGCGCAATGGAAATGGGCGCCGAATTGCTGCTGCGCAAGGACGGCACGTTTGACGCAGGCGTGGCATATGGCAGCGCAGACGGCTTTGCCAAAGGCACCTGGCAGGTGCAGAACAACACCGTGACGCTGAAGAGCGAAACCAAACCGGCCTCGAACAGCGATTTGTCCGGCCTGTTTCAGGATCTGCAACTGGCAATCGAGCCGAACTGTCTGGCCGTGGATTTCGGCAACGGCAAGGCCTGTTTCCGACGTCAGTAAACCGATTTACAGCCACAAAAAATGGGCACCCGACCGCAATCGGTGTGCCCATTTTTTATTGCAGTTCTCCCCGCTTCTCAGGGAGTTCGCCGCAATTTAAGGATTGACGCTGTCTTTCAACGACTTGCCTGGCTTGAATGCAACAGTGTTGCTGGCCTTGATTTTCACCGGTTCACCGGGTTTGCGGGTTCTTGCCGGTGCGGGCGCCGCGGTGGCGTTGCAGGAAGGTGCCGAAGCCCACCAGCGTGACGCTGTCCTTGCGGTGCAGAGCGCCGGTGATTTCTTCGAGGACGGCGTTGAGAACGCGGTTGGCCTGTTCTTTGGTCAGATCCGCTTTTTCAGCGATTGCAGCGGCGAGTTCTGGTTTACGCATTAGTGAAGCCCCTTTGACGGTTTTTTGTTGTTATGTCCGTGCTGTTCTCGTTGGAACAGCGCCCAAGGCGCCGCAGGCTCTACTCTGCGGCAGACGGGAGTGAGAATGGCACGCGGATACCGGCGGCGCCAGTCTCCCCGCGACCTTTGTAGGGGCAAAAGCGGGGTGATTCCGACAGAACGACCGGTATTTACGCCAGCAGGGCCGGAAGCTGTTTGTTCAGAGCAAGTTTTTCCATCACTGCCGCGCCGGTCAGCGCGTAACCGAGCAACTGACCCTCGGCGCTGTGGCACAGGGCCTTGATGTCGGCGCCCTGCCCTTCGACGGTCCAGACGCCTTCGCTGCCCCGTGGCGGTGGCGAAACGACCAACGGGCATACCGGGGTTTTCACCGTGATCGGCATCGCGCCGTAGCTCACGGCCGTCGGATTGCCGGCCAGGGTTTGTGCCAGCGCACGCGCACAGCTCATGAGGGGCATCACGTACAACAGATTCAGCCCATCGACCTCGGCGCAGTCGCCCAGGGCGTAAATATTGGCGTGGGACGTTTTCAAATAACGGTCGACGACAACGCCGCGATTGACCTGCACCCCGGCAGCCGCCGCCAGATCGATGCGCGGACGCAGGCCGATGGCCGACACCACCACATCGCAGGCAATCACCTGACCGTCGGACAGATGCGCTTCCAGCCCGTCCGCGACTTTTTGCAGGCGGGTGAGCACCGGGCCAAGGTGAAAACGCGCGCCCAGGCTTTCCAGCCCGGCCTGCACGGCGGCCGCAGCGGCCGGGGTGCAGCAGCATTGGCATCACTTGCTCGCACGGCGCCACCAGTTGCACCTCGTAGCCGCCGAGGATCAGGTCGTTGGCGAATTCGCAGCCGATCAGGCCCGCTCCCAGCAGCAACACGCGGCGCTTGCCCGCAGCGGCGGCACGAAAGCGTGCGTAGTCTTCGAGATCGTTGATCGGGAATACCAGTTCGGCGCCGTCGCCTTCGATCGGCACCCGCACGGTTTCCGCGCCCCAGGCGAGGATCAGGTCGCGGTAGTACACCGCTTCTTCGCCGATCCACAGACGCTTGTGGCCGGCGTCGATGCCGCTGATGCGCGTGTGGGTGCGCACTTCGGCCTTCAATTGCTCGGCCATGGCGCCGGGTTCGGCCATGCTCAGGCCATCGGCGTCCTTGTTCTTGCCGAAACCGGTGGAGAGCATCGGTTTGGAGTAAGAGCGCCGTCGTCGGCGGTAATCAGCAGCAGCGGGGTTTCGCCATCGAGTTTGCGAAACTCCCGGGCCAGGTTGTAACCCGCGAGCCCGGTGCCGACGATTACGACAGGTGCGTTCATGCCTTACTCCTTGGTTTTTTCTCAGTTGATTTCGATCATTTCGAAGTCCGACTTGCCCACTCCGCAATCCGGGCACAGCCAGTCTTCCGGCACGTCCTGCCACAGGGTGCCTGGCGCGATGCCGTCATCCGGCCAACCTTCGGCTTCGTTGTAGATCAGGCCGCAGACGATGCATTGCCACTTTTTCATTCAGGTACTTCCTCAGGATTCAGGCTTTGGTCGGCGCGGACGGTCGATGGTGGGTTGCGCTGCCGTCCGGCTCAGGGCGTTTTGTACTGAGGGTGCCGGGCAGATGCAAGCCTGTTCGGCGCAACGGCGACCCGGATCCATCAAATTCGCAGCACGCCATGTTAAGCTCGCCGCCTCATTTGCGGCCAATAATGAC
>NZ_JBFDVZ010000014.1:0-17966 GCF_050473925.1 Pseudomonas sp. S8 | reverse complement strand
CGGAACCATTGCCGGTCTTCCTCGGTAGGGTTTTCGCACATGCGGCGGATGTCGCGATACATCGCAAACCCCAGTGCGTAGGGGTTGATTCCGCTGTAATACGGGCTGTCGAAACCTGGCTGGAACACCACGCTGGTGTGCGAGGTAAGGAATTCCATCATGAAGCCGTCGGTCACAAGGCCTTCGTCATACAGGTCGTTCATCAGCGTGTAGTGCCAGAACGTGGCCCAGCCTTCGTTCATCACCTGCGTCTGACGCTGTGGATAAAAATACTGGGCGATCTTGCGCACGATGCGCACGATCTCCCGTTGCCACGGCTCCAGCAACGGCGCGTGCTTCTCGATGAAATACAGGATGTTTTCCTGCGGCTCGGCCGGGAAGCGGGCGTTGTCCTTGTCGCTGTATTTGTCTGCGCCTTTGGGAATGGTGCGCCACAGATCGTTGATCTGCTTCTGCAGGTGCTCTTCGCGGTCCTTCTGCCGCCGACGTTCCTCTTCAGCAGAAATCGGATAAGGACGTTTGTAGCGGTCGACGCCGTAGTTCATCAGCGCATGGCAGGAGTCGAGCAGGTCCTCCACCGCATCGATACCGTGGCGCTCCTCGCACTGCATGATGTACTGCTTGGCGAACACCAGGTAATCGATGATCGAGCTGGCGTCGGTCCAGGTGCGGAACAGGTAGTTGCCCTTGAAGAAGCTGTTGTGGCCATAGCACGCGTGCGCCACAACCAGGGCCTGCATACAGATGGTGTTTTCCTCCATCAGATAGGCGATGCACGGGTCGGAGTTGATCACGATCTCGTAAGCCAGACCCATTTGCCCGCGGCTGTAGGATTTCTCGGTGCTGAGGAAGTGTTTGCCGTAGGACCAGTGGTGATAGCCCAGTGGCATGCCAACCGAGGCATAGGCGTCCATCATCTGCTCGGCGGTGATCACTTCGATCTGGTTGGGGTAAGTATCCAGAGCATACCGGGCCGCAATCCGGGCGATCTCGCGGTCGTAGGCCTGAATCAGCTCGAACGTCCATTCGGAGCCGGTGGAAATGGGTTGGCGCTTCTGCTCTTTGGCGGTCATGTCACTAACCTGCGCTGGAAGAGTTCACGGAAGACCGGATAAATATCCCCGGCCGAGACCAGTTGCTGCTGGGCAAACGTGTCGGAAAAGGCTTCGGCGATGCGTTCGTATTCGTACCAGAGGGCCTGGTGTTCGCGTGGGGTGATCTCCACATAAGTGTAGTACTGCACAAACGGCATGATCTGGTTGATCAGGATGTCGCGGCAGATCGGTGAGTCGTCGTTCCAGTTGTCGCCGTCGGAAGCCTGCGCGGCGTAGATGTTCCACTCGTTGCTCGGATAACGCTCGGCCATGATCTCTTGCATCAGTTTCAGGGCGCTGGAGACGATGGTGCCGCCGGTTTCCCGCGAGTAGAAGAACTCTTCCTCGTCCACTTCCCGGGCGCTGGTGTGGTGGCGAATGAACACCACGTCGATCTTGTCGTAGTTACGTTTGAGGAACAGGTACAGCAGGATGAAAAAGCGTTTGGCAATGTCCTTGGTGGCCTGGGTCATCGAACCGGATACGTCCATCAGGCAGAACATCACCGCTTTGGAGCTGGGGTTGGGCTGCTTGACCAGCAGGTTGTATTTGAGGTCGAACGTATCGAGAAACGGCACCCGGTGGATGCGCGCGCTGAGCTTTTCGATTTCTGCCTCGAGTTCCTGAATATCGCCGAAGTTGTCCGGCTCTTCGCGTTTTAATCGCGCCAGTTCCTCTTTGGCTTCGCGCAGCTTGGCGCGGCTGCTGCCGGACAGGGCAATGCGCCGGGCATGGGCCGAGCGCAGGGTGCGGATGATATTGATCCGCGACGGGTTGCCTTCGTTGCTGATCCCGGCGCGCACGGTCTTGAACGTGTCAGTCCCGCTGAGATTGCGTTTCACCAGATTCGGCAGTTCGAGGTCTTCGAACATGAATTCGAGGAATTCTTCCTGAGTGATCTGGAAAACGAATTCATCCATGCCCTCGCCGGAATTGCCAGCCTTGCCGGGACCGCGTCCGCCGCCCCCTCCCGGTGGCCGGGCGATGTGTTCGCCGGCAGTGAATTCCTTGTTGCCGGGGTGAACCACGGTCTGTTTGCCGCCGCGGCCGTGGTGAAGCACCGGTTCGTCGATGTCGCGACCGGGAATGCTGATCTGCTCACCGTGTTCCATGTCAGTGATGGAACGCCGGCTGACCGCCTCTTCGACAGCCTTCTTGATGTGATCACGGTAACGCCGCAGGAAGCGCTGGCGGTTCACCGTGCTCTTGTTCTTGCCATTGAGACGTCGGTCGATCACATAGCTCATGACTGCTCCTTAGAAGCTGTCCTGCAAAGGCGGGAGCGGTCATGCAGCATTGAGCCGAATGCCAAGGGGCGTACACGCTCCCCCAAGCGCTCTGGATGCTGCCTGTACCTCGCTACCGACTTGCGAACACCTTCCAGAGGCCTGTGTAGCAGAAAATGCGGGCACAGGCCTCGGGCTGACGACAACCGGTCTGACCGGCCGCGGTTTACTGTGACTTTCTGACCCGCAGGTACCACTCGGACAGCAGTCGTACTGTTTGTCGGTGTAGCCGCGTTCGACCATTCGAGTAACGAAGTCGTTGTGTTTCTGTTGATCCTCTTTGCTGGCTTTGGCATTGAAGCTGATGACTGGCAGCAGGTCTTCGGTGTTGGAGAACATTTTCTTCTCGATGACCACTCGCAGTTTTTCGTAGCTGAGCCAGGTCGGGTTCTTGCCGTTGTTGTTGGCTCGGGCGCGCAACACGAAGTTGACGATCTCGTTGCGGAAATCCTTCGGATTGCTGATGCCGGCCGGTTTCTCGATTTTCTCCAGTTCTTCGTTCAAGGCGACGCGGTTGAGAATCTCGCCGGTTTCCGGATCGCGGTATTCCTGATCCTGAATCCAGAAGTCCGCATACAGCACGTAGCGGTCGAAGATGTTCTGCCCGTACTCGCTGTAAGACTCCAGGTAAGCGGTCTGAATCTCCTTGCCGATGAATTCGATATAACGCGGCGCCAGGTACTCCTTGAGGTAGCGCAGGTAGCGTTCACGGGTTTCAGCCTGGAACTGTTCCTGCTCGATCTGCTGTTCCAGCACGTACAGCAGGTGTACCGGGTTGGCGGCGATTTCATGCGGATCGAAGTTGAACACTTTGGACAGGATCTTGAAGGCAAAGCGGGTCGACAGACCGTTCATGCCTTCGTCGACGCCCGCCGAATCGCGGTATTCCTGAATCGACTTGGCCTTCGGATCGGTGTCCTTGAGGTTTTCCCCGTCGTAGACACGCATCTTCGAATAGATGTTGGAGTTTTCCGGCTCCTTGAGGCGCGACAGCACAGTGAACTGCGCCAGCATCTTCAGGGTGTCCGGCGCGCAGTGAGCCTTGGCCAGGGAGCTGTTAAACAGCAATTTGTCGTAGATCTTCACTTCGTCACTGACCCGCAGGCAGTACGGCACTTTGACGATATAGATCCGGTCGATGAAGGCTTCGTTGTTCTTGTTGTTGCGGAAAGTGTGCCACTCCGATTCGTTGGATGTGCGCGAGCAGGATCCCGGTGAACGGAATCGCACCGAGGCCTTCGGTACTGTTGTAGTTGCCTTCCTGGGTGGCGGTCAGCAATGGGTGCAGCACCTTGATCGGTGCCTTGAACATTTCGACGAATTCCATCAGGCCTGGTTGGCCCGGCACAGCGCGCCGGAGTAGCTGTAGGCGTCGGCGTCGTTCTGTGGGTATTCCTCGAGTTTGCGGATGTCGACCTTGCCCACCAGCGCGGAGATGTCCTGGTTGTTCTCGTCGCCCGGTTCGGTCTTGGCCACGGCGATCTGGTTGAGAATCGACGGGTACAGCTTGACCACGCGGAACTGGCTGATGTCGCCGCCAAATTCAGCCAGGCGTTTGGTCGCCCATGGCGACATGATGGTGTTGAGATAGCGCCGTGGGATGCCGAAGTCTTCCTCAAGGATCGCGCCATCTTCGGTGGCGTTGAACAGACCCAGAGGTGATTCGAATACCGGCGAGCCCTTGATCGCATAGAAGGGCACTTTTTCCATCAACTGTTTCAGCTTCTCGGCCAGGGACGACTTACCGCCACCGACGGGGCCGAGCAGGTAGAGAATCTGTTTCTTCTCTTCCAGGCCTTGGGCGGCATGGCGGAAATACGAGACGATCTGGTCGATGCATTCTTCCATCCCGTGGAAGTCTTCAAAGGCCGGATAGCGACGAATCACCTTGTTGGAGAAGATCCGCGACAGCCGCGAGTTGGTCGACGTATCGAGCAGCTCGGGTTCGCCAATAGCCATCAGTAGACGCTCGGCGGCGGAAACGTAAGCGCTGCGATCCTTTTTGCACAGCTCCAGGTACTCCTGCAGCGAGAGTTCTTCCTGGCGTGTGGACTCGAAGCGTTGTTGGAAAGTGGCTAAAGATACTCATGACGTCACCTCGCTCGATACGTGGAGCCGACGCCGGATCACTCAGTCGATGCTGGCAAGCAGCCGTGGTGGCCACTTGTTTACCCCCCAGAACACTTTCGCGGTCGACAACCTTGAAAGTCACTCCCGATGACCCGTGCGCCGGTGTACCGGCTCTCCCCTGTTTTGGATGGCCTGGGCTTAAGGATAGTTGGGAATTCGAGAGGTAAAGGCGAGATACGTAATTAGTTGTGGCAGACCGTTCGTCTGTCACGCGCAGGCCCGCGTGAGCCGGGCCTGCGCGTGACAAAAAATTATTCTGCGCTGCCTTCCGCGGTTTCCGCAGGATAAGTCGTACGCCACAGCTCGAAGCCGCCGTCCATGCTGTAGACGTCGGAGAAGCCCTGGCTGGTCAGGTAAGCCGCAGCGTTCTGGCTGGAGTTGCCGTGATAGCAGACCACCACCAGCGGTGCGTCGAGATCGGCGTTACGGATGAATTCGAGATCGAGTGGTTATCCAGATGGGTCGAGCCGGCGATGTGCAGCGCGGCATAGGTTTGCGGGTCGCGGATGTCGACCACCACAGCGCCTTGTTCACGCAGGGCCTGGGCCTGTTCCGGGGGGATTCGTTTGAATTCGCTCATGGCGGGTTCCTGTAGCTCGGCAGAATGCGCAGTCTAACGCGGGACGCTGACTGGCGACGTTTCGGGATAAGTGGGGCGACGGTCGGGGCAAGCCCGCCGTGCTCATCGCATTTGCACGACACGCGCTCGCCGCTGTCGACGTTCATCAGGGTCAGGCTGCCGCCCCAGACACAACCGGTGTCCAGTGCCGAGACGCCCGGTTCGCGGACATCGCCTTCCAGTGCGGCCCAGTGGCCGAAAATGATCCGCAGGCCACGGGTTTTACGCTCCTTGTGCTGGAACCACGGTTTGTAGCCCGGTGGCGCGGTGTCGAGGCCTTCCTTGCTCTTGAGGTCGAGCTTGCCGTCGGCGGTGCAGAAGCGCATGCGGGTGAAATAGTTGGTGATCACGCGCAGACGGGTCACGCCGGTGAGATCACTGTCCCACTTCGCCGGCTCGTTGCCGTACATGCCATCGAGGTACAACGGAAACAGGTTGTCGTCACGCAGCGCGGCTTCGGTTTCGGCGGCGTACTTCAAGGCCTTGCGCAACGACCACTGCGGGGGGATGCCCGCGTGCACCATGGCGACTTCGCGCTGTTCGTCGTAGTGCATGAGTTTCTGTTGGCGCAGCCATTCGAGCAGGTCAGCCGCATCGGGGGCTTCGAGAATCTCGCGCAGGGTGTCGGATTTCTTCAGGCGCTCGATGTTGTTGGCGGCGGCGAGCAGATGCAGATCGTGGTTGCCGAGTACGCAGACCAGCGACTCGCGCATGCCATAGAGAAACCGCAGGGTCTCCAGCGACTGAGGGCCACGGTTGACCAGATCGCCGACCAGCCACAGCCGATCAAGCCTGGGGTCGAACGCGACTTGCTTGAGCAGGCATTTGAGCGGTGCAAGGCAGCCTTGCAGGTCGCCGACGGCGTACGTCGTCATCAGTGCAGGGCTCCAGGCACGGCGAGGCGGAAAGGCTTGATGATCGCGTCGAAATGCTTGCCATCGTCGGCGACCATTTCGTAAGTGCCCTGCATGGTGCCGACCTTGGTGGTCATCACTGTGCCGCTGCTGTAAGTGTGACTTTTGCCGACCTCGATCAGTGGTTGCTGGCCGACAACGCCGGCGCCGCGAACCTCTTCGACATGCCCGTCACCGTCGGTAATGACCCAATGTCGTGACATCAGCTGGGCAGGGCGCTCGCCATTGTTCTGCACGGTGATGGTGTAGGCGAAGGCGAAGCGGTGGTGCTCGGGTTGCGATTGGTCTGCCAGGTAGCGGGTAACGACACTGACATCGACCTGATAACGAGGATCGGACATGCAAAAGGGCCTTAAACAAAGCGGAACGCGAGGCGTAGCTGATGGGGAATCAGTCTAGGCAAGTATCGGGCAGTAAACCAGAGTGGCGTCCTGCCGATAGCGTTCATCGCCGGTCAGTCGGCGACAGGAGTTTGCGGGGCTTGTTCGCTGAGCTTGTCGGCCAGGCGCACGAATGCGGCCAGGTCCAGTTGCTCGGGCGCAGGCTGCCATCGACACCTGCGGCTTCGATCTCGGCAGCGGTCATCAATTGCTTGAGGGTGTTGCGCAGGGTCTTGCGACGCTGGTTGAAGGCTTCGCGAACGACGCGTTCGAGCAGGCGATGATCCTTGGCCGGGTGCGGCAGCACCGCGTGCGGCACCAGACGGACGATGGCCGAGTCGACCTTCGGCGGCGGATTGAACGCGCCCGGGCCGACGTTGAACAGGTGCTCCACGCGGCAGTGGTACTGAACCATGATCGACAGACGCCCCCAGTCGCCGCCGCCCGGGCCGGCCGCCAGACGCTCGACCACTTCCTTCTGCAGCATGAAGTGCATGTCGCGAATGATGCCGGCGTTGTTCAGCAGATGGAAAATCAGCGGCGTGGAAATGTTGTAAGGCAGGTTGCCCACCACACGCAGACTGTTCGGCGCGGCGTTGAGGGTGTTGAAGTCGAACTTCAGCGCATCGCCCTGATGCAGGTTGAAGTTGCTCTTGCCGGCGAACTGCTGGTTGAGGATCGGGATCAGGTCCTTGTCCAGTTCCACCACGTCGAGTTGTGCGCCGGAGTTGAGGATGCCGGCGGTCAGTGCGCCCTGGCCCGGGCCGATTTCCAGCATGCGGTCGTCAGGCTTGGCGCTGATGGAGCGCAGGATGCGGTCGATGACGCCGGCATCGTGCAGGAAGTTCTGGCCAAAGCGTTTGCGCGCCTTGTGTTGGTATTGCTCGGTCATAAACGGGTCTCGGCCATCTGGTAGGCGGTTTCCAGGGCGACCTGCAGGCTGCCGGTGTCGATCTTGCCGCTGCCGGCCAGATCCAGGGCAGTGCCGTGGTCGACCGACGTGCGGATGATCGGCAGGCCGAGGGTCACGTTGACCGCCGCGCCGAAGCCTTTGTACTTCAGCACGGGCAGGCCCTGGTCGTGGTACATCGCCAGCACTGCGTCGCAGTGCTCCAGATATTTGGGGGTAAACAGAGTGTCGGCAGGCAGCGGGCCACGGAGGTCCATGCCCTCGCCGCGCAGGCGCTCCAATGTCGGTTCGATGATGTCGATTTCTTCATGGCCCAGGTGTCCGCCTTCACCGGCGTGCGGGTTGAGTCCGCAGACCAGAATACGTGGCCGGGCGATGCCGAATTTGTCTTGCAGGTCGGCGTGCAGAATTCGCGTGACCCGTTCCAGCCGCTCCGGGGTGATTGCATCGGCAATCTCGCGCAGGGGCAGGTGAGTGGTGACCAGGGCCACGCGCAAACCGCGAGTAGCGAGCATCATCACCACTTGGGCGGTGTGGGTCAGGTCGGCGAGGAATTCCGTGTGTCCGGAGAACGGGATACCGGATTCGTTGATCACGCCCTTGTGTACCGGAGCGGTGATCATCCCGGCGAAGTCGCCGTTCAGGCAGCCGTTGCCGGCACGGGTCAGGGTTTCGAGGACGAAGGCGGCGTTAGCCTTGCTCAGTTGTCCAGCGACCACCGGAGCGCTGAGTGGAGTATCCCAGACATACAGGCTACCGGCGGGGGCTGGAACAGCCGGCCAGTTGTCAGGCGCAACCTCAAGCAAAGAGACGGCCAGCCCCAACTGCGCGGCCCGCTCGGTAAGCAGGTCGCGGCTGGTGATGGCAATCAGGGGATGTGGCTGGGCTTGCGAGGCGAGCAGCAGGCACAGGTCGGGACCGATGCCGGCTGGTTCGCCGGGTGTCAGCGCGAAACGCTTGGGTTTCACTGCGCTGCCTGGTCTGCACCAGGGAGTTTGATTTCTACGTAGGCTTCTTCACGAATCTGACGCAGCCAGTTTTGCAGCTCTTCATCGTATTTTTTGTTACGCAGAACATTCATTGCCTGTTGCTCGCGTGCCGATTCGGTGCTGTCGGTGGCGCGGCGGCCAAGGACTTCCAGCACGTGCCAGCCGTACTGGGTCTGGAACGGCTTGGACAGCTGACCTTGTGGGGTCTTGGCCATCACTTCGCGGAATTCCGGTACCAGTGCGTTCGGGTCAATCCAGTTCAGGTCGCCGCCGTTGAGCGCCGAGCCCGGGTCTTCGGAGTAGTTCTTCGCCAGTTCAGCGAAGTCTTCACCGGCCAGGATGCGCTCGTACAGCGATTGCACCAGGGCTTTGGTCTTGGCTTCGTCGCGGATCGGGCTTGGCTTGACCAGGATGTGGCGCACATGCACCTCATCACGCATCTGGGTTTCGCCACCCCGTTTGGCCAGCAGCTTGAGAATGATGAAACCACCCGGAGTGCGGGCAGGCTGAGTGATGTCGCCCACCGCCATGCTGCTCAACTCGCGGTCGAACGGCGGTGGCAATTGCGCAGCTTTACGCCAGCCCATGTCGCCGCCTTCCAGGGCGTTGTCGCTGCCGGATTTGGCAACGGCCATCTGACCGAAGTCAGCGCCTTGCTTGAGTTGCTGGTAAACGTCCATGGCCTGACGGTAAGCGCTCTGAATCGCTTCAGAACTGGCGCTTTCCGGCGTCGGGATCAGGATGTTGGCCAGGTGCAGCTCTTCGGACAGTTGCATCTTGCCCAGGTCGGAAGCGAGGAAGTTCTTCACTTCCTGCTCGGAGACCTGAATGCGTTCTGCCACGCGGCGCTGACGCACGCGGCTGATGATCATCTCGCGCTTGATCTGGTCACGGGCGTCGTCATAGGACAAACCGTCGTGAGCCAGGGCGGCGCGGAATTGATCCACGGTCATGTTGTTGCGTTGGGCGATGGTTGCCGACTGCCTGGTTCAGCTCTTCGTCGGTAATGCGGATGCCGGAACGCTCGCCGATCTGCAGTTGCAGGTTTTCGACGATCAAGCGCTCGAGCACCTGCTGATCCAGCACGCCCGGCGGCGGCATGCCGCCGCCACGCTTGGCGATGGTCTGCTGAACTTCATGGACACGCTGGTCCAGCTGGCTCTGCATGACCACGTCGTTATCAACGATCGCAACCACTTTATCGATGGACTGTACTGCGGCGTTGGCCGCAGTACCCAGGAACAGCGCGCCCAGCAACAGCGGGCGCAGAGAATCAGAAAGCTTGGTCTTCACGTTGACGATAACCTTGGATGCCTTTGTCGAGGAAGCTCTCTACCTTGGCGCCAGTCAGGCCGCCGAGTCCCTTCAGAACAATTTGGAGGAAGACGCCGTGGTCGCCTTTTTCGTTTTGCGGAGCTTCCTGACTGAATTCGTCGTAGGAAACCCAGTAACGGTTGATCAGGCGCAGTTTCCAGCAGCAGTTGTCGTACTCGAAACCACCAAAGGCTTCCAGCGTACGGTTGCGGTTGTAGTCGTACTGCCAGCGGCTGATCGCGCTCCACTGCGGAACGATCGGCCAGATGACCGAGAAGTCATGCTGCTGGATCTTGTAGTAGTCCTTCACGTAGCCAGGCTGCCCCGGGGTGCCGTAGTCGCCACCACCCACCGACCATTTGCCGGTGGTCTGATCGTAACGAACCTGGTCGTTGCGATAGCGATAACCGACGTTGACCACCTTGTTCGGGTTGTCTTCTGGCTGGTAGTGGAACATCGCGCTGCCGGAGCGTGGGCTGCGGCTGTCCGGGTCCCAGTTGTAATCGGCCGTGGTGCGCCAATCGCGGTTCCAGCGGTATTCGTATTCCAGCGCGTATGGCGACACGTCGGACTGGGCATCCTTGCGATCCTTGAACGCGATGCCTGGCAGTTGGACTTCACGATCCTTGAAGTAGTAAGCCTGACCGACGCTGATGCGCTGACGCTCGAATCCATCGTCTTCGATCCAGCGGCTGGTCACGCCCAGCGACAGTTTGTTCTCGTCACCGACACGGTCGGCACCGGAGAAGCGGTTGTCACGGAACAGCGAAGCGTAGTTGAAGGTGTATTCGCTGGTGTCGAATACCGGAATGTCTTCCTGATCAACCTTGGGTACATACAGGTAGAACAGGCGCGGTTCCAGGGTCTGGCGATAGTTCTTGCCGAAGTACGACGTGTTGCGGTCGAAGTACAGGCCGCTGTCGACGCTGGCGATCGGTACGCCACGGCTCTGATTACGACTATAGTTTTCGCCGGCCAGCAGGGTGTCTTTCCCTCGCTGATCCAGATCAAGGTCGTACTGGGTGTACTGGTACTTGAGCGATGGTTTCAGGAAACCATAGGTCCAGTTCATCGGCAGGCTGACGCCTGGTTTCAGATTCAGACGGTCGCCATTGGCGCGCGCCAGACCCTGTACGTTGGTATCGAGGCGTGGCGAGACGTTGCCGTCTTCATCCGTAAAGCTTCCTGTTTTCAGATCACGATCAAACCGCACAAGCTCGGTCTCGTAATCGAAATTCAAACCTTCCGGGTGATACGGCAACTGACCATTGAAGGTGATCTGCGGCAGACGGCCGTACGGCGTAATGTTCGAAACAGTAGCCAATTGGTACTGCTGAGCATTCAGGCGTGCGGTGTAGCTGTCACCGCGGTAGGTCACCGATCCCTGCTGGTTCACATAGTCAGCGCTCTTCACACCGATCTGATCGGTGCTCAGGTCCTGGAAGTAGTACGGATCGCTGATCTTGGTGTAGTCAACCTGAGTCATCACTCGGGAGTCGAGACCACCCTTGTGCTGCAGTTGTACATGTAGCGATTTTTTTCGTAGTCGGTCTGCTTGCTGCGATCGGTATCTTCGTCGTTCAGATACGCCGCACCGAACTGGCCTTCGCTGGACTTGGTCAGGTAACGGAACTCGCCTTCGACCAGCATGCCGCGCTTGCTCATGTAGCGCGGGTACAACGTGGCATCGTAGTTCGGCGCCAGGTTGAAGTAGTACGGGGTGACCAGCATGAAGCCAGTGTCGCTGCCGGTGCCGATGGTCGCGGCAGGAAACCCGATTGGCGACGGTCGTCGATCGGGAAGTAGATGTACGGCGTGTACAGGATAGGAATGTCCTTGACCCGCAGCGTCACGTTGGTCGCTGGTACCGAAGCCGGTGGCCGGGTTCAGGGTGATGTTGTTGCCCTTGAGCTGCCAGGCGTTGCTGTTCGGTTCGCACGTGGTGTACGTGCCGTCCTTCAAGCGGATGATCGCGTTCTCGGCACGCTTGGCGTATAGCGCGTTACCGCGGATGCGCGATTTGTGCATCACGTATTCGGCGTTGTCGACCTTGGCTTCACCGGTGTCGAGCTGTACATCGGCGTGGTCGCCGACGATCAGTGCACCGTTGTCGCGAATGCGTACGTCGCCATTGAGTTCGGCGCGGCTCTCGGCCTGATACAGGCTGGCCTCGTCGGACTCGACCTGCATGCTGCCCTGACGCAGGACCACGTCGCCGGCCAGCGTACCCACCTGATCTTCGGTGTTGTAGCGCGAGGCTTTGGCGCCGATAAAGGTCGGTGCGTCACTTTTATTCGTCTTGTCATTCATGCCAGGACGAATCGGTTCGATATAGGAACCAGAGCAGTAAGGACCGGTCTCGGCCAATTGGGCGGCGGTGAGCTTCTCGCGCGGAACCCAGTCGAGGTGACTGTAGTCTTCGCTACGGGATTTCAGGCCGCGGCCCTTGGCTTCGGTGACCAGCACAGGCTTGACGCCGGTGTCGGCAGTCGAACCGTTCTGGGCCGGGGCTTCGCCAGCGGCGCTGACGGCGCTGCCGTCATGCACCGGACGCGGCGGCAATGCAGCTGCCGGCGTCTTGGGCGCACACGCCCAGCCACCCGTTGCCGAGACGGCGCAGTCATACTGCTCGGCGGCAACAACGAATTGACTGGCCAGAGGTTGCATAGCCAGCAGACTGCCGGTTACCAACAACGGAAATTTTTTACGAAACGCGGGGGATTTCAATGCCATCTTATTAGTCCGGGCTTCCTGCGTGCCATCTGCCCGCGGTGTGGGCCGCACGCCTCTCGATGGTCTGAAAAAGATGCTGGATAATAAAGCATGACCCGCTTGACGGCTAGCGCCGTCGGAGACCCTTGCAATGCCTGACCAAGATGTACGCTTGCAACACCTGAAAGTTTGGCTCGATGAGCAGTTGGCAATCCTGTTTGCAGATCAAGGCTGGGGCGCCGTGCCCCCGGCCACGTTGACCGCGGCCAGCAGCGACGCGAGTTTCCGCCGGTATTTCCGCTGGGAAGGCGCGGGCCGCAGTTTCGTCGTGATGGACGCGCCACCGCCCCAGGAAAACTGCAAACCGTTCGTGGATATCGCCTTTTTGCTGGCGAAATCCGGAATTAACGTGCCGAAAATTTATGCAGAAGACCTCGAACGCGGTTTTCTTTTGCTCAATGACCTGGGCAACAAGACCTATCTCGACGTAATCGACGGCGAAAATGCCGACGCCTTGTTCAGCGATGCCCTGCAGGCGCTGTTGGCTTTTCAGCAATTGCCGATGATCGCACCACTGCCGAGCTACGACGTCGCGCTGCTGCGCCGTGAGCTGGAATTGTTCCCCGAGTGGTACGTGAAACGCGAGCTCGGCATCGAGTTCGACGCAGCACAGCAGCAACAATGGCAGTCCGTCAGCGAGCTGCTGATCGACAGCGCCCTGGCCCAGCCGAAAGTCCTGGTGCACCGCGACTACATGCCGCGCAACCTGATGCTCAGCGAGCCGAATCCCGGTGTGCTGGACTTTCAGGATGCGGTGTATGGCCCGGTCACCTACGACGTCACCTGCCTGTTCAAGGACGCCTTCCTCAGCTGGCCTGAAGAGCGCGTGCGCGGCTGGCTGGAAAGTTACTGGCAGCAAGCCTCGGCGCTGGACATTCCGGTGCAAGCTGACTTCGAAGACTTCCTGCGTGCCAGCGACCTGATGGGCGTACAACGCCACCTGAAAGTCATCGGCATCTTCGCCCGCATCTGCCATCGCGATGGCAAGCCGCGCTACCTGGCCGACGTGCCGCGTTTCTTCGCCTATATAGAAGCGGTGCTTGCGCGTCGTCCTGAACTGGCGGATCTGCAGGCTTTGCTCGCCAGTCTGCGTGGTGGAGTGGCCGCATGAAGGCGATGATTCTGGCGGCAGGCAAGGGCGAGCGCATGCGCCCGCTGACCCTGACCACACCCAAGCCGCTGGTGCGTGCCGGCGGCGTGCCATTGATCGAATACCACCTGCGGGCGCTGGCGGCGGCTGGTTTCAGTGAAATCGTGATCAACCATGCCTGGCTCGGTCAGCAGATCGAGGATTACCTGAGCGATGGTTCGCAGTTTGGCGTGAGCATCCAGTACTCGCCGGAAGGCGAGCCGCTGGAAACCGGCGGCGGGATTTTCCGTGCTTTGCCGTTGCTCGGTGACGACGCCTTTTTGGTGGTCAACGGCGATATCTGGACCGACTACGACTTCAGCGTACTGCACCAACCGATCAACGGTCTGGCGCATCTGGTGCTGGCGGACAACCCGGCCCACCACCCGCAAGGCGATTTCATCTTGACCGACGGTCAGGTGATCGATGGCCAACCGGACGCGGCAACCCTGACCTACAGCGGCATCGCCGTCCTGCATCCGCAGTTGTTCGATGGCTGCACGCAAGGGGCCTTCAAGCTTGCACCGTTGCTGCGCAAAGCCATGGCAGACGGGCAGGTCAGCGGTGAACGTCTGAAAGGCCATTGGGTGGATGTCGGCACGCATGAGCGTCTGGCCGAAGCCGAAGCATTGATAGAAGCGAGTCGTTGATATGTTGTGGCCAGGGACTCTGATTGGAGCCGGAGCGGGTTTTGCGATCGCCAGCATTCCGGGGGCCATGCTTGGGGCATTGTTGGGGCAGGCGCTGGATCGGCGCCTGCACTTGCAGAGCTGGGGGCATCTGCGGGAAAAGCTCGGCGGACGGCCGATGTTGCGCAACGACGAATTGTTGTTCGTGTTGCTCGGGCGTCTGGCCAAGAGTGACGGACGGGTGACGGACGGCCATATCCAGCAGGCGCGCAATGAAATGAACGCGCTGGAAATGAGCGAGCCGGCGCGGCGGCGGGCGATTGCGGCGTTCAATCGTGGAAAGTCCGGTGGCGACCGCCTGCGCGGTTATCTGCGGCGCCTGAGTGCTCAGCCGCATGCCGCCGAAGGTGTGTTGCGCGCCTGCTGGCGGATGGTCTGGGCCGACGGTCGTGCGGGCGTCAGTGAGCGCGAATTATTGGCGCAGTGGGGCAAGTGGCTGGGCTGGACGACGCACCAGATCCAGGCGCTGGCCAATGATTACGAGCCCAATAAACGGCCGATTGTCAGTGCGGCGGTGAGTTATCAGGAAGCGATGCGCCTGCTCGGCGTGTCGGCGACCAGCGAGCCGGCACAGATCAAGCGCGCCTATCGACGGCTGCTCAGTCGTCATCACCCGGACAAGATCGCCGGCAGCGGAGCGACGCCTGAGCAGGTGCGCGAGGCGACCGAGAAAACCCGTGAGCTGCACAACGCGTTTACCCTGATTCGGGCGCGCGGGATTTTCGCTAGCGATCAAAAGAGCAAAAGATCGCAGCCTGCGGCAGCTCCTACAGGAAAGCATTCGAGGTAGGAGCTGCGCAGCTGCGATCTTTTGCTTTTGTTTCTATCAGTCAGTCTTCTGCGGGTTCAACCAGCCACGCACCGCCGAAACAGCTGTTCCTGCTCAGCCTTTTTATCCGGCAACGCCTTGAGCGCACCTGGCTGAACGCGAAGTCTTCAGGCGCTTGCTGGCCTGCATGCGCTCCAGTGCCGCGTTGCGATCCAGCGCCTTGTCCATGTAGAAATATCCGCCGTCGGCAACTTCAGGGTCGGCGTCAGCTCGGCCAATTGTGCTTGGCCTGCTCGGCGTTTGCGCATCGACCATCAGCAGTTTCTCGACTTGAGCAGTCTGCCGCTCGCTGAGAAGCGTGCGGCCCAGTAGGCACCTGTGCCGTGACGAGGACCACGACCCGGCGTGCGCTTTGTTGCTCGGCGTAGGCAATGGCCGCGTCGATCGCAAAGATTCGCTCGGCATCCGCCTTGGATTGTTCTTCAGTCGTTTCGGCACGACCTGATCCGCCACGTCCGCTTCGCCGCCCGCGGCTGTTCGATCGGTTGCGCGGTGGTGGCATCCTTGCTGCCACTTTCCGCGGCTTTCGGCGCGGCGGCGGGCGCAATCACGCGTGGAGCGATGACATCGCTTTGCAGATCCGGCAGGGTGATACTCAGGCTGCTCACTCGACGTCGGCAATTTGTTGCGCAGCGGCCGATTACTTGCGGCCAGTCAGCGGTTTCGCCGGCCGAGGACAATAATCACTGCACCTTTGGGTTCGGCAGTGTTGCCGGTTTCCACAGGGCGAGGAAAGTGTCGGCGCCGGCTGCAGTTGCTGCTGTTCTTGTGCCGGACTTTGCGTTCGAGTGCTGCGGCTTCTCCTGACTACGCTCAAGCAGTGGCTGGCGTTCGGCGGTTTTTCGGCGGCCGGTTTGCTCGACGGAGGAGGCGGGCGCGGATCGGCGGCTTCGACGGAAAACGCACAAGGCAGGATCAGCGACAGCACAATGCTGGCATTGCCAGGCGATAGACAGAGGGCATCGGTTAATTCCAGGCAGAAAAGTATCCGGCAGCCTAATGGGTTGGTCAGAATTTGTCAGTGTACGAGACTTCAATGATGCGTTTTTTGCTGCCTGTGGGTTATCGGCGGGTTGTGTTTTCCCTTGATGGGCTGGGCGGCGTCTGCGCCGGCGGCGCATGCAGCGCTGTTGACGCCCGCCGAGCAGCAATGGCTGGCGCAGCACCGTGAGTTTGCGTGTGGGCCTGGTGCTGCAGCGCCGTACGCGCAATACGACCGACGTCTGCAGGCTCTGTCCGGGCGCAATGTCGAATTGATGAAGTCACTTGGCCAAGACCTTGAACCGTCGAGTTGAGCTGGCGCAATTTTCAGGATCCTGGCGCAACTGGAGGAGGCGCCGCCGCGAGACGGCGAAATCGAACATCGCCCCGGGCCTGACCCAGACCCCGGGTGCACTGCGTCTGTGGCAGTTTTCCGATCCCTACATGCGGGTGCCGCAACTGGTGGTCAGCGACCAGAAGAGCGGCGGCGTGGTCGAGCTGGAAAAACTCGACAGCCTGTCGCGCGTCGCCGTGCGCATGCCCCAGCGTGACGGCAGGACTATTTGCGCAGCACCTATCCCCATCTGAATCTGCAAGGCGTGCCGCTGGAGCGTCAGGCGCTGCAACTGCTGTTGACCCAGCAGGCGTCTACGCCGTGGTGGATGAAGCGCAACTCGACGGTTGTCTGCCGAACCTGAGTTCGCCGGGTTGGTGGTGGTCTGCGATATCGCTTGCCGCAGCTGTTGCGGATTGCCACACGGCGCGACTGCCGCGTTGGCCGGCATTGTTGAAAGTGCTCTGCGGGCGATTCCTGCGAAGGATCTGGAACGCCTGCACACGCAATGGCTGCAACCCAAATACCCGCGTCTGTCGGAGTCGCGGGGGTTCTGGCAGAACCTCAGTTTGCTGTTTGCGGTGTTGTTGCTCAGTTGTGTGGCCATTGTGGTCTGGCAACGACGCCAGCAACACAGTCCTCGAACACCGCCTGCTGGCCGCCCGGAAGACATCGCCCTGCGCGCGGCCAGCGAAGAGCCTTACGCCTGACCCAGTTTTCCATCGATCAAAGTACTGTCGGCATTCTTTGGGTCAACTGGGACAGCCAGTGCGTTACGCCAACCGCGCGGCGGAAAGCATGCTCGGTTATCCACAGGGCGCGTTGATCGAACGGCCGCTGATCGATTTCGAACCCGTCTGCACATGGACCGCTGGCTCAACCTGTGGAAACGCGCGGCGGCCAGTGAAGAAGGACCGCTGAGCTTTGAAACCAGCTGCGTGCGCGCCGATGGCAGCGTCCTGCCGGCGGACGTTTCGCTGAGTTTTCTGCGCTTTCGCGACAGCGAGTATCTGGTGGTTTATCTCACCGACGTCACCGAGCGTCGCCGCGCGCTGGCCGCGTTACAGGAAAGTGAAGCGCGCCTGCAAGGCATCGCCGCCACGTACCGGGGCTGGTGTTTCGCCTGGAGCGGGCGCCAGTGACCGGGCAGATCGATTTCGCCTACATCAGCGAGGCAGTGAGAGTCTGGTCGGCTACGCGCCGGCCGCCATCGCTCACCGCGACATGGCTTGCGCAGCCTGGTGCACCGGACGACAAGGCCAGTTACCACCAGACCCAGGATCAGGCACTGGACACCGACAGTGACTGGTCGTGGCAGGCCGCATCCTCACCGCCCAGGGTGAACAGCGCTGGGCCGAGATCAAGGCAATCACCCGCCAGCTGGAGGATGGCGCCTATGTCTGGGATGGCATCGTCTGGGACATCAGCGAAAGCAAGCGCATCGAACTGGAACTGGCGGCGTCCCGCGAGCAGCTGCGTGAGCTGTCGGCGCACCTGGAAAGCGTGCGTGAAGAAGAGAAGGCACGCATCGCCCGCGAAGTGCACGATGAGCTGGGGCAGATGCTCACGGTGCTGAAACTGGAAACCTCGATGTGC
>NZ_JBFDVZ010000013.1:0-20930 GCF_050473925.1 Pseudomonas sp. S8 | reverse complement strand
AAAGGTCTGGCTGCCATCCCCAGGAAGGCAAACCTTACTACGCCGAACAACGCATTCTTCACTGGCGTGACGAGGCGGCATTTTTTACGGTGGCTACCAAGCCCCGCGAATACCATTTTGGCGGTGTCCTCGACCTCCGCATGAAAGCAATCGAACTCAAGGGCTGAGCCAATGACTATTTCCACCACAAACATTTGCTCGGCATCACTGACGGCAGGGAACGCCAACAACTGGTCTCGCAGGTACTTTCAGCCTGTGGTAACGGCAAAGTGCTACATATCGGCCTGCCTGATACAGAGTTGCTGCGGGCCTTCCTGCTGGCGGGTGTGCAGGCGTACAACGTCTTCCCGGGTGCTGAAACCGAGTGCGGCAATGCACAGCTTCCAGGACGGTTCATTGCATGGGACGGTGCTGACCTGCTATTGGACGACGAGAGTTTTTCGACGGTATTGATCACTCATGCCGACGACGCTGCTCTCTCCCTCGAGCGTTTGGCTGTCGAAGCGCCAAGAGTCTCGAAACGCAACATCTTCCTGTTTCTGGACACCAGCTGCGAACCCGACACAAAAGAAGCCCGCAAAGCTTGGGAAATGCTGTTCTTCGAAAACGGCGTACGCAAACACCCTGCCTACTATCGCGTCAACGATTACCAGTCTCTGCAATATGAACAAGGCAAAATTGCCATACCGCTTGAGAAGCTTCCCAAGGAAGCCGCCACCGTTTATCCATTGGAAGCGCTGAAAGACGAGCGCGACCTGCACATGGACATGACGCGCGAGCCTGGCAGTCGCTCCGATGGCCATATCATTCGCTATCTCCTGGCCAGTCGCTATGTGCGCAACGGCGACCGCATCCTCGACGCGGCCTGCGGACTAGGTTACGGCGCCTATACTTTGTTCAACTGCTCGGACGCCAGTTCGATCCTCGGCGTTGATGGCAGCAACTATGCAGTCAAATACGCTGAAAAAAACTTCTCTGCGGTCAATTCGCAACTCACCTTCAAAGAAGGCTGGCTGCCGGAAGCGCTGAACGATATTCCGGATAACTCGATCGACCTCATTACCTCGTTTGAAACCTTGGAGCACGTACCGGATCCGGTTGGATTGCTGGCAGAGTTCTACCGGGTCCTAAGCCCGTCCGGGCGAATCGTACTTTCCGTTCCAAATGACTGGTCAGACGAAACCGGAGAAGATCCGAACGAATTCCACTTTCACGTCTACACGTGGGAGCGCATCGTTAAAGAACTGGAAAAAGACTTCATCGTCGAAGCGGCTTACGCCCAGACAGCGGATCAATACAAACCGAAATCAACAATGCTTACGAGTGGGCAGTCGGCATTCGCGAGCTGTATGAAGTAGACCCCAAGACATTGATCGAAAAAGATCCGTCTTGTGAATGGTGCCTTCTGGTCGGCATGAAATCGCCGACACTTGGCGCAACCGTGCCTTACCGCGAAACCACCTACGATCTCTATCCTGAAAACCCGGGATGGAAGGTCACGCGTTTTGACGACTATGCCAACCCCTGGCTGGTGAAAGGCCTGGTCACGATCGGTCATCGCATCGAAGACACTCAGAAGCTGCTCGAGCTTGCCCGCGAAGTCGCCGCTCAAGCCCCGGAAACCTCACCTGACCTGGGAGCGGCACTGTGCATTCAGGCTTACCAACTGCTGCAGGCATCCACACTGACGGTGAGTCAGCTGGAAGTGTTTGCAAAAGATTCTGACGCTTACATGAATCAGGCGGATCATTCACCGCAGCAGTTGCGCTGGAAAGTATCGATATCGTTCGTTATGGCCCAACTCTGGCAGGCCGCAGGCGACACTGATCGCGCCATTGATCTTTATAAAACTTGTGTGGCCTATGACTGCACTCAATACAGCCCGACTCTGATTACCAAGCAAATCAGGTCCTACCTGAATCTGGGTTTGATCGAGTCCGGCAAAAGAAATAATCAACAAGCAGCGTTGTATTGGCGTACAGGTGTCACCAGTGCAGAAAAGGCCCTCGCCATCGATTGGTGCGCCTCATTGGGCTCGCTCGAAAAACCGACCGATTTTGGTATGTCCGAACTGGGCGCCATTGTCGAACTCGCTTCTTCGTGCGCTTATGCCTTGCGATACGTTTCCAACATTGAGAATCGCACCCCGCAATGGTGGCATCAGCATCTTCGTGACCGCGACTCTCAACTGTCGAGAATGCCAGGTATCGTGGCGGAAACCGCGCGACTGAATCGGGTGGTCATCGACAAAGATGCGACCATTCAGTCTGTGATCACGCAGACCGAGGTCGCCGTACAGGCCGCCATCACCAAGACTGAGGCAGCGTTTCACTCTGCGATCACACAGACGGAAGAAGCGTTCGTGTCCGCCATCTCGCAAACCGAGGCAGCGTTCCAATATCTCATCAACAAAACAGAGGCGGTTGCTGAGTCCGCCATCAATCAGAGTCAGAATCTGAACTCCACGCTGAATGAAATTAATGACGCCCTGCAAGAAGCACTGGCTGCCTCTGAAGCAAGACAGCAGGAGATCAGCGCCCTGAACCAGCACCTGGAACAAAAGAACGCCATCGTGCAACAGCTCAACGTTGAAGTCGCACATCGCGAGCAACGGCTACAAGCCATCGGCCGGAGCCGACTGTTTCGTTTGAGTCAGGCATTTGCAGCGCAACCCAACGATCTCAAGAAATACTTGCGCATCGCCTACATGCTCGCCTCCCTCGTGACCCCTGCCCCCGCACGTCGCTTGCTGAGTCCGACCGTCTCGGCCTTGAAGAAAAGCCTGAGAGGCCAGCCACCAGCTATTGTGTCGAACACTGATGCGCCCACCGACATCAGTGAAGATACTTACATCGTCAAGCAGCCAACCAGTGTGAATGCTGTCCGGCCGCGGGTGCTGCATGTCATCGCCAACTTCATGACCGGCGGCTCCTCACGCCTGGTGGTGGACATCTACGAATACCTGGGCGTCCGGTTCGAGCAAAGTATTCTGACCAGCCATGCGCCGATCCCCGCCGCGTATTCGGGCATCACCATCAAGGAAATCAAACTGTCTGCAGACGAGATGCCTTTTGTCGAGTACCTGCAAGCACTACAACCAAATGTCATTCACATGCACTACTGGGGCGACTGTGATGAACCCTGGTATGACCAGACCATGCGTGCCGCGCAACAATTAGGCATTCCCGTCATCCAGAACATCAACACACCGGTTGCGCCTTACTTGTCGCCCTCCATCAAGCGTTACGTATACGTCAGTGATTACGTTCGCAACGTTTTTGGACAAGCAGAAGCACCGAATGCAACGGTTTATCCCGGCTCCGACTTCTCGATGTTCAAAGCCGATGCGCCCAATCAGACTGCTACCGACACGATCGGCATGGTTTACCGACTGGAAACGGACAAGCTTAATGCTGACTCCATTACTCCATTCATCAAAGCCGTACAGAAACGCCCGCAGACCCGCGTATTGATTGTCGGTGGCGGAAGTCTGATGGAGACCTTCAAGGAAGCGGTGAACTCGGCAGGCGTATCAGACAACTTTGAGTTCACCGGTTATGTCGCCTACTCGCAACTGCCGGACTTGTACCGCCGCATGAAGCTGTTTGTTGCGCCGGTCTGGAAAGAAAGCTTCGGCCAGGTGAGTCCTTTTGCGATGCGCATGCATGTTCCGGTTGTCGGGTATGACATCGGTGCAATTGGCGAGATTGTCGATGACAGCAGCCTGCTCGCCCCTTACGGCGATGCGGACAAGCTCTCTGACATCATCGTAGATCTGCTGAATGACAGTGCTCGTCGCACCTACATTGCCGACCGTCACAGCGAAAGAGCCGAGGCTCACTTCTCGATCCAGGCAATGATTGCGAGCTACGACCAGATCTATGCCGAAACCCTGGCGGAAACCAAACAATGAAAATCGTTTTTTTTGTGCACTGCTTCTTTCCGGATCATTTTTACGGAACAGAAACCTATACGCTGGAACTGGCAAAGAACTACCGCAACTGGGGTCACGAGGTAGTCATCGTCAGCGCCTTGTTCCAGGGCGAACCGGCGGCAGCAGAACTGATCACTCGATATGAGCATGAAGGCTTTGAAGTTGTCCTGGTCGACAAAAACAAAATCCCTCACGTCAATATCAAGGAAACGTACTACCAGGCGGAGATGCGTCCGGTCTTGACCGATATTCTCGCCGACTTGAAACCGGACATCGTTCACGTCACTCATTTGATCAACCACACCAGTGCCTTGCTCGAAGCGACCAAGGCCTTGGGCATTCCGACCTACGCAACTTTCACGGACTTCTTCGGTTTCTGCCTGACCAATAAACTGGAAGCAGCCGACGGTGCACTGTGCGCAGGCCCGTCCAGAACTCGCAGCAACTGCGTGGCCTGCTACTTGAAAGAGACTGCGCGCACGTCGAAAGAGGGCTGGATCAGATACGCGAACAATGGCACGTCAGCCAAGCTCATCGCCAGCGCCGTAACTGCTCTGCGCAAAATGCCGGGCGTGAAAAACAGTGTGTTCGATCAAACGATCGACTACATCGCGGAGCGTCCGGACATTCTTGGAGCTCTTTACAACGGCTCCTACGCAGGTGCCGTCGCGCCAACCACCTTTTTAAGGGAAGCCTATGTCAACAACGACATCAAGGTACCCATGAAAACCTTGTGGTTCGGCATCGATGTCGATCGCACGCCGAAGCCGCAGCGAGACGCCGAACACATTCCAGTGATCGGTTTCATCGGCCAGATAGCACCGCACAAAGGTACAGATCTGCTGATTGATGCCTTCAATCGCCTGCCAAAAGACAGTGCAAGATTGGTGATCTATGGTCCAACCGACCAGGACCCGGCGTACATGGAAGAATTGAAAGCCAAAAGCTCCGGCACGCAAATCGAGTTCCGTGGCGTTTTCGAGAGCAAGGATATGGTCAATATCCTGCGCGATATGGACACCTTGGTAATCCCGTCACGCTGGTATGAAAACAGCCCACTGGTGCTGCTGAACGCTCTGGCCACCCACACCCCTGCCTTGGTATCGGATGTGCGCGGCATGACCGAGTTTGTAGAGGCCGGGATAAACGGAGAGATATTCGATCGCGGCAGCGCCGAAGATCTTTATCGCAAGCTGTCAGCCTGGGTTGCCAACCCACAAGCCCTTTACGATCTCGCGAAAACCACGAACTACGAAAGGACGCCGGAAATCATGGCCCGAGAGACATTTGCCATGTACTCAAAGGCAACTGAATCAGCCTGAGGATTGTCTACCAACGGCGTGGCCAGGGACGGCCACTACCGGATTTGCCCCCCATACTGTTTTAGAGTCCACCTTCTCCCCGACAGACAGTTGCTGAACGACTAGAGCGCTCAACGCCCGTCGAATGGAAGTCTATCCATCGGTCTGCACAATCGGAACCATCAAAATGCATGAAACAATTCATCACCATGCAATCTGATAAGCCATTGGCCATCGGCAAGCGCATCCTCTTGTGCGTTCACCAGTTTTTTCCGTTTTTTTTCTGCGGGAACAGAAGTCCTGACTCTATCGACGGCTCAAGCGCTAAGAGCACAGGGCCATCAAGTCGAAATCGTCACAGCAAAACTGGACGATACCGAGTCGCTAGAGCGTTCAACATACGTATACAAAGACTTTACGGTGCATCAATTCAACATTCCCTATGCACCGGGAAGGTTCTCCAGCACCCGAATGATCGACGAGTACCACAATGCTTCCATCTACCAGCCATTCAGAGTCCTTCTTGAACAACTCAAGCCGGACCTGGTGCATTTTTTTCATCTGAAGAACCTGACGATCGCAGCACTGAACGCTTGTTTTGACGAGAAAATCCCGACGGTCTATACACCGACCGACTACTGGATAAGCTGTCGATCCTGCCAACTAGTAAAGCCATGGGGAAAGGCTGAATGCACAGGCCCGAACTTGCTGGCCGGAAACTGCTTGAAACATGTCGCCATCAATAACAAAAAGGGAGTAACTCGTACCCTGCTGGCATTGACACCTCAATTAATTTTTTCATCTGTTGCCCTGACCACCTCAACCCTTATCAACACTTCACTGAAACGACTTGTTTCCCCCTTGGTTGATTTGAGCAATAGAAAAAAAGTTATTACAGAAGCGCTATTAAAAGTCGACAGAATATTGCCGCCGACATTATTTATAGAAAACTTATTGCTCCAGACGGGACTTTCACAAAGCAGAATCCAACGCCTGAGGTACGGTATTCAATCACCACTAATTCACCCTAAAGAACCGGACCTAGCTGCACCAACCAAAACAACTGCAACCTTTGGCTTCATCGGTACGCTGACGGAACATAAGGGCTGCCATATTTTCATGCAGGCGATCAAATCGCTGCCGCACGTCAATGCCCGTTTTTTAGTTTACGGTGACAAACAACAATATCCGGAATACTTCAACACGCTCAAATCCATTATCCAGGAAGATAAGCGCGTCCGATTCATGGGCACTTTTCCCCATGAAAATATTGGCAACATCTTGAGTTCTCTGGACGCGCTGGTCATACCCTCAACATGGAGAGAGAACGCACCGCTTGTGCTATTGAACGCGTTGGCTTGCGGCACACCGGTCATTGCCAGTGATGTAACGGGCATAACGGAGTACTTGGGCAAGGACGACAACGTAGCAGTATTTGAGCCCGGTAACGCCCGACAACTGGCACAACGAATGGAGTCTCATCTTGCAATGGTAAATGACCCGGCCCACAATCAGGATCAAGGAAGGATGGCAGGTGAATCGCTAGATGCCTATGTGAATGTACTTTCAGGCGTTTATGCCGAACTCATCAAATCCTCATGAATAATTGGAATAAATCATGAAATACGTAATTTTTGGCGGTGGTGGGTTTATCGGTTCTGCGATCGCGGACAAACTGCTGGAAGAAGGGCACAGTCTTCGAATTTTCGAACGCCCTCGCGTGCCACCTTACAGAGCATTCGAGCCCCACGAAAGCGTTGAATGGATCTCGGGAGATCTGCAGAGTAAACACGACCTTGAAGAAGCGATCACTGGCGTCGACGGCGTGCTCCATCTCGTTTCCACTACCCTGCCAAAATCTTCCAACGATGATCCCATTTATGACATTCAGACCAATGTCATCGCCACATTAAACATGCTTGACGTTATGGTTGAACAGAACGTTCAGCAAATTGTTTTTATTTCATCAGGCGGAACCGTATACGGCAAACCTGTACAGTGCCCCTTGACTGAAGAGCACCCGACAAACCCTGAAGTCTCATACGGAATAAGCAAGCTGACCATTGAGAAATATCTCTATCTGTACAGCAAGCTTCATAATATAAAGCCGGTCATTCTGCGTGTCGCCAACCCGTACGGTGAAAGACAAAGAATCGAAACAGCTCAAGGCGCTATAGCCGCTTTCGTCAGCCGCGCAACCGCCGGCCAATCAATCGATATCTGGGGCGACGGTTCGGTGACTCGCGACTATATATACATAAAAGATATCGCGAATGCATTTCGAAAGCACTGAAGTATTCAGGGCCAAAAACCGTTTTCAACATTGGTTCTGGCGAAGGTACTGCGCTCAGTACTCTAATAGAACTTATCGAAAAAATTACCGACACGCCTGTCGCGAGAAACTTTCTTCCAGCGAGACCATTTGACGTCCCCGTTAATGTGCTGGAATGCTCTCTTGCTGAACGGGAACTGGGCTGGAAAGCAGAGTTTAACCTTCAGGAAGGCCTGAAGCGCACCATTGCCTGGTATATCGAAAGCAAGCGCTCAACAAAGTAACCGGGTAAATTTGCCTTCCATATCATGGGGGAGCGACAAGCTCATCAGGCTTGTCCTTTCCAGTCCAAACCGATACGGGCCACTGGCGAAGTCAATGTCAGGGGCACGCTCAGCACAACTATTCAGAGCGGCGGCAACCCGTTCTGAATCAGCACCCTCGCCCTGCGATCTTTAAAACGCCATGACATAGCGATACCATACGCCCCCCTTTTTTTATCCTGGTAGGAATTGTGAACGTTAAGCACAAATTGGACGCGCTGACGTCCCTGCGATTTTTCGCTGCTGCGATGATCGTGCTTACCCATGCGCACCCGATATTCGGGTCATTCGGGATTGCCGAGGCTGCTCCTCTGGGTCAGGGCGTTTCATTTTTCTTCGTGCTTAGCGGATTCATTCTGGCGTACAACTATAAAGACTTTTCAAAGGACGGGTCGATCAAGAGGTTTCTGGTTGCCCGGTTTGCCCGGGTCTGGCCGCTCCACTTAGTGACATGCATCATTTGGATAGGCCTGATTTTCCATTTTGACCGGTACACCTACTTTGGTGGCGAGACAGGCATGCTGCGCCTGATTTCAAACCTGACACTGGTCCAATCATGGATTCCACTGAAACTATGGGCCCTGTCATTCAATGGCGTGGCATGGAGCATTTCCAACGAAATGTTCTTCTACCTTCTGTTTCCGCTACTCATCGGGTTGTGGAGCAAACACTGGGCCAAGCTGTTTTTTGCTGCAACCCTGGTTGTCGTGGCATTTATCTGGGCCGGTAACGCCTTGGAGTTGAAGTCTACCGACAATTACAACGGCGTCAGTTTGCTCGGAACCCTCTATTTCAACCCGCTGGTCAGGGTATTTGAATTCATGTTTGGTATTTTCCTGGCCAAGGTTTTCATGACGCCAGCGATTCATGAGTTCAAAGCCAGTCAATTGGGCTGGCTGTATTTAGAGTTGATGGCACTTGGCTTGGTCGTCGCAGGCATGTTGCTGGCTGGCAACCCTGCACGTATCGCCGATACATTTGGAACCGCCGCGGTTACTACTTCCAGCGGGAGGGTATCTGGCTCATTTGGGGAACGTTGATCCTCGTCTTTGCACTGAGCAAAGGACCGATCGGGTCACTGCTCTCGACCAGACCGCTGGTGTTTCTGGGGGAAATCAGCTTCTCCCTTTACCTCGTTCACGCGATTCTGATCACATTCATTGAGCCATACACCGCAGCGATCAAGCCGTATGGGCTGACTGGGTACGCAATATTCTGGATAGTTGCGCTCACATCATCGGCACTCCTCTATAAAGGCATTGAAGACCCTTGCAGGCATCTGATCATGAATGCCTGGGATCGCCGTCACGCCTCCGTGAAGGACAACCTCAGATCCAGTTATGGTCCAGTTGCGATCAGTTGCGTACTGGTGCTGATTGCCACTGTCGCAGCCTTCCACTTGAACAGGTTCTGAACATGAAAAAGTATTGGTTGCTCCCCGCCATAGCAATAATTGCCATCACCACCAGCATGGTTTACTCCATGGCAAGCATTGAAAAGTCAAAATCGGTCGATGGCAAAGTGATCTTCATCGACGGCACGACGATTTCCAATCTTAGCTATCAACCCACTGACACAGAGGACAAGCATAAGGTTGTATTTTTCAAGCTTGTCCCCGGAACGCAGTCTGGCCTAATTTTCGCCATTCACCTGAATGACTCGAATCAAAAAATACTCATCAACGCGGGTGATTTCCCCCTGGCAAAATATTGCCAGGGGGAAAAAATTCTCGAATGCAGATTCCCTATCCCTGATAAATCACTTGAACAATCCGAGACGCTGGGCATTGCCGCCTATGCGATTCCCGGCCAATTGATTCAGATTCAGGAAGGCAGGGCGGACTGGGATGACCATCGCGCCATTTTCCCAACTCGCTAAAACAACGCGATGGCGTGCTGCCCATCAGACGCCTCGATCTTGCAAGCACCCGTTCCTGAGCGGTGTGCGCGCTTGATTAGATCACCGCAGGAGCTCCTGGCCACGCAATCAAGTCGTCCTGAATGGATTCGCGAGGAAGCTTCCCGCAATGTAAAACAGCAGAAAACGCACAAGCATTTACAGATGAGACCGAGACCCGACGAAGGACAGAAAAAATCTGAAGTACCCTTCAACCCATGAAAAAAAGCTCTGTTCGTGCTATGTTCGCGCGCTTAATGAATACCCGCTGGCCTTACTGATTGATTGTCGCCCAGCGGCGCTGTTCTCCTCGACTCACTACGCTGGGACAAGCCTTAATGCTGGCCAGCACTCAGGGAAGAACCCTCGTGACCGGCTCAGCTCCACCCCTTGTCGTTGACCTCGACGGCACTCTGTTGCGCTCCGATCTGTTGCTCGAAACCGGTATGGCCTTCTTGCGCAGTCACCCACTGCAATTGCTCAAGCCATTCAAATGGTTGGCCAACGGCAAAGCCACGCTGAAATCAAAGCTGGCCAATGCGACTCATATCGATGTCAACGTTCTTCCATACAATCGGGAAGTTATCGCGCTGATCGAAACCGCCCGCAGTGCAGGTCGTTCGGTAGTGTTGGCAACTGCAAGCCATCACTCATTGGCCGAGCGCATTGCCGAGCATCTTGATTTGTTCGACAGCGTGCTGGCGTCCGACGAAAAGACCAATCTGTCGTCCCACCGCAAGCGAGATCTGCTGGTCGAGCATTATGGCGAGCAAGGCTTCGACTATATCGGCAACTCCCATGACGATATCTCCGTCTGGGCCGCAGCACGAATGGCCTACGTAGTCGATCCGGAGTCCGGCGTCGAGCGTCGAGCGCGAGCTCAGGGCAATGTCGAACAAGTCATTCGCACCGCACCGTCGGCCATCAAGGACTGGACCAAAGCACTGCGCCTGCATCAATGGATGAAGAACCTGTTGATTCTTGCTCCGATGCTGGCTGCGCATCAGTTGACCAATTTGAACATGCTCTGGCAGAGCCTTATAGCGTTCCTGCTTTTCGGTCTGTGCGCTTCCAGCGTTTACCTGCTCAACGACCTGCTGGACTTGGCGGACGACCGGCATCACCACTCTAAACGTCATCGCCCGTTCGCGTCGGGACGACTGTCCATAAAGTTCGGACTGTTCGCGTTTCCTCTTTTATTGATCACCGCGTTCACAGGTGCGGCGCTATTACTCCCCTGGGAGTTTTGTGGCGTACTGGCAGCCTATTACATACTCACGCTTGCGTACTCATTGTCACTGAAACGGCAAATGGCCATTGACGTCATCGCGCTGGCCTTGCTGTATACAATCCGGATTATTGCCGGGCGCCGCGGCCCTGAACCTGGAACTGACCTTCTGGATGCTGGCGTTTTCGATGTTCATGTTCCTGAGCCTCGCGCTGGTCAAGCGTTATGCCGAGTTACGTGAAGCCCGACGCAAGGGGCATACGGAAAAAAACCCGCGGCCGCGGTTATTACCCCGACGACCTGGAGATGATTTCATCCCTGGGCGCCGCATCCGGCTACCTCGCTGTGATGGTACTTGCGCTGTATATCCATGATCAGGGTACCGTCGCACTCTATGCCCGGCCCCAACTGATCTGGCTGGCGTGCCCATTGTTGCTGTTCTGGATTACCCGGATCTGGATGCTCACCCATCGCGGACAAATGCACGATGACCCTGTTGTATTTGCCGTACGCGACCGAATCAGCCTGGTGGTAGGGGCGCTGTTCTGCCTCGTGTTCTGGGCAGCATCATGAGTGCACCGCTGTTTTCCTGGGGCCTCTATCCTGAGGCCCCACAGACCGCTCACGGCTGCACCTGGAAAAGCGAAGTACCTCAGCAACTGGACTGCCTGAATTCCGAGTTCGGTAGCACCCTGGCATACGGCAATGGCCGTAGCTATGGCGATAGCTGTCTGGCCGACAGCGATCACGTACTGCACATGCGGACCTTGAATCGCTTTATCGAAGTCGATTGGCAACGGGGTGTGGTGACAGCAGAAGCAGGCATCACGCTCGCCGAAATCCTCGCCGTTGCCATCCCGCGGGGCTGGTTTCTGCCAGTAACACCGGGCACTCAGTTCGCTACGCTGGGGGGCGCGATTGCCAATGACGTGCACGGCAAGAACCATCATGTGCGCGGCACCTTCGGCAATCATGTGCGACGTTTGGGTTTGCAACGTTATGATCAGGATCTGCTGACCTGTTCGCCGGTCGAAGCTCCCGAAATGTTCGCGGCCACCATCGCTGGCCTGGGTCTGACAGGAGTGATCACCTGGGCCGAGATCCAATTGATACCGATCAAGTCCTGTCAGATCGACAGCAGCGCGGTACGTTTTGACAATCTGGCGGATTTTTTCGCCTTGTCCAAGGAACTGGACCACCAGCACGAGTACAGCGTCGCCTGGATTGACTGTCTGGCCAAAGGTGCGCAAGCCGGTCGTGGCGTATTTTTTGTGGGTGATCATGCGGAATATGGCGCTAAAACCGTCGAAGAGCGCAGCAAGTTGTTCGTGCCGATCACACCTCCGATTTCGTTGATCAACAAACTTTCGTTACATACGTTCAATGAAGCGTACTGGCGAGTGCATCCCGCCACACAGACGCGCAAACGGGTGAATTACGAACCCTTCTTTTACCCGCTTGATCGAATTGATCACTGGAACCGGATCTATGGTCGCCGTGGCTTCCAGCAGTACCAATGCGTGATACCTCAGCCAGTGGCAGAGGTCGCCATTGGCGAACTTCTCAGCGCTATCGCACAATCAGGCCAAGGTTCCTTTCTGGCCGTGCTCAAGCGTTGCGGGGAAATCACTTCGCCAGGCTTGCTGTCCTTCCGATCCCGGAACCTCGCTCGCCCTGGACTTCCCTCAAAACAAACACTTGGCCGCTCTGTTCGCACGCCTCGATGCCATCGTGCACGACGCGGGTGGACGACTCTATCCGGCCAAGGATGCGCATATGAGCGGGAAAGATTTTCGTCAAGCCTATCCCGCCTGGGAGCGACTGGAAGCCCTTCGCGATCCCTCCTGATGTCCCGCTTCTGGAAACGAGTGACAAAATGAAACGAGTTTTGATTGTTGGAGCCACATCGGCCATTGCTACTGCGTGTGCCAGAATCTGGGCAGCCCAGGGCTGCGAGTTTTTCCTGGTCGCGCGCAACGAAGAAAAGCTGGAACAGACCCGCGCAGACCTGAGTGCTCGTGGTGCAAAATCCGTCACTATTCACATCATGGATGCCAACGACTTCAACGCGCATCCTGCGATGATCGACAGCTGCCTTGCTGCGCTGCACCAGATCGACATCTCCCTGATCGCCCACGGCACGCTGCCAGACCAGAAAGTCTGCGAGCAGGATGTCGATGTGGCTCTCAAGGAGTTTGCTAACAACGGCACATCCGTAATCGCTCTTTTGACCCTACTGGCCAATCAGTTTGAACGCCAACGCTGCGGTACGCTGGCTGTCATTTCTTCGGTTGCCGGTGATCGCGGACGTCGTCCAACTATCTGTACGGTGCGGCCAAGGCTGCGGTATCGAGTTTTTGCGAAGGCCTCAGAGCGCGCCTGTTCAAAGTTGGCGTACATCTGATCACCATCAAACCCGGCTTTGTGGATACCCCGATGACTCAAGGGTTACCGCTGCCTGCTGCGCTCGTAGCCAAACCCGAACAGGTGGCCAAGAGCATCGTCGCTGGTATCGAACGCAAGACTGCCGTCCTCTACACCCCCGGGTTCTGGGCACTGATCATGCTGATTATCCGATGCGTGCCTCAGGCAGTCTTCAAGAGGCTGAATCTTTGAGCGAGGGCCATTTATCTATCAGGCTGGAGATACAGAGCAGTCGTTCTGTCGATCGTCGCATCAGCGCTGGGCTATCTGGGGTTTTCCTTGTGGGGCGGATGGGAGGCGGTCGTCAATGCCGTCGCCCAAGTCGGTTTAATGGGCGTCACCTTGGCGCTGTCGATGTCTTCGCTGAACTACGCCATAAGGTTTCTCAGGTGGCAGATTTACCTCAAGGCGCTCGGCCATCCGGTGCCCTGGCGTCGAGCCTGAAAATCTACCTGTCCGGCTTTGCCCTGACCACGACCCCCGGGAAAGCGGGTGAAGCCATGCGTGGCGTACTGCTTAAACCTTTGGGCGTGGCCCTATGCGAAGAGCTTTGCGGCATTCTTCAGTGAACGGCTCAACGACCTGTTTGCCGTAGTGCTGCTTGCACTGTTCGGCCTGACACTTTACCCACAAGCGCTTCCTCTGATTATCGCGGGGGTCGTACTGGTCGGTGTGGTCTTTACCGCTTGTCGCAGCGCAAGCTCATTGTGTACATGACACAAAAGCTCCCTCGCGAAGGCGGCAACCTTAAAGCAATGGCCCGTCATCTGCTCAATGTTCTGCTAGAGGCACAGTTGTGTCACCGACCACTGACGCTGCTGATCGCCACTCTGCTGACCGTGATGGCCTGGGGCGCAGAAGCGTTTGCTTCTATTGGATACTCAATGCAATGGGGGCGGAAATACCGCTGACTTTTGCCATATTCGTGTATTCGGTTTCCATGCTTGCCGGAGCCCTCAGCTTCATGCCTGGCGGTCTGGGAGGCGCTGAAGCAGTGATGGTCGCCTTGCTCGTGTGGAAGGGCATGCCGGCTCCGATGCTGTCGCTGCAACAGTGCTCATTCGGTTGGCCACCTTGTGGTTCGCTGTGGGAGTCGGTGCATTATTCCTGACCACCAGGAATCGGACCGAACTTCCCACCCAAAAAACATAATTTATTAATTCAACGACTCTTTCAGGAGCGATTCATCATGGGCGGTCAGGGGGCAATTAGCGCGCAAAGGCCTTATTAGCGCGATCATAGTCATCGGACTATTGATCGCAATGGCGATTGCGTACTACTTACGAAATCAGAATTACTCTGTCGATGACTCTTTCATTACCTATCGTTATGCCTTCCACCTGTCACAGGGTGACGGCCTGGCTTTTAACGTTGGGGAAAAGTACTACGGCACCACGGCAGCAGGTTACGCAATCGTTCTGGCTACATTCAACAAACTTGCATCGACCCTTCATCTGGATTTGTCGACTCAAAATATTTCGGTCGCGATCTCTACCCTGGCGCTACTCATCACGTCACTGTTCGCTTTTTGTATCTCTGCCAGACGCAGCTCGCCTGCCACGTCAGCACTTATGACGCTGGGGCTGGCAGTCTCCTGTTCACCGCTTATTCGTTCAATGAGGTCGCAGGCCATGAAAACCTATGCGTTCCTCGCGCTTGCTTTTGTAGGCGTTGTCCTCGCCAGCTATGAAAAAATGCTTGCGGCGGGAATCATTGTAGCCATTGCGACTACCTTCAGGCCCGACGCTGTGCTTTTCGCACCGATCATTTGCTGCGCCTACATGCTGTTACAACAATCTTGGCCTACGACGCGCGCTCACCAACAAACAACTGATTCAGTTTGCGTGTGGCTTTTTTCTGATTGCAATTCCATGGTTGCTCTTCCTTTATAGTTACTACGGGCGCATATCACCGGGAACAATGGATGCAAAAAAAGCGCAAATACTTATTGGCGGTTTCCCGACCTACAACCTTAAAAGCATCCTTGGTTATGTATCCGGCAGTATCAGCTGGATCGCTGGTGTAGCGATTTCAGTAGGTGTTGTTCTTTTCGGAATAAACCTGTTCAGCTCGAAAAAACCGGCCCCCAACGGCATTCATCGAGAAACAACATTCCTTTATCGGGACATGCTGGCTGGTATTTCTGGTCATCAGCATCGGTTTTTTACATTTCAATCAACGTAACGTTCTGGAGATGGTATGGCATCCCGGCCGTTTTTTCGTTGATGATTATCGCTTTTTGCGGCTTCTGTGCACTGGCCGGCAAGAACAATGAAACCCAGACAACCAACGCCAAACCCGCCCTGTTCATTGCATTGTGCGCAGCAGTCCTGCTGGTGGCCAACATTGCGCATATCAAGTTCTGGCTAACCAGCGAGAACGTGAACCCACACACCAAAGCCTATTACGACATTGCGCAATACCTCAAAAAAGCAGAGCCCGATGGCACGGTTATCGAAATGGCCGAACCGGGCTCCTTTGGCATGCAACTGGGTCCAAAATTCACGGTTGTGGAATGAACTTGGGCTTATTAGTCCTGGCGTCGCAACTGCATTGCTGAAGGGCGATAAAACTTATACAAATCGAACATACAATCCGAAATACATCGTATGTAGCTGGGGCAGTTCTTACAGCGCCTGCACCATCCCTGAAATCATCATGAATTATGACTTCGTGGGCGAGTTCGATGCCGATTTCTGGACGAAACTTCTCGGCCGCGGCGCTAAACTCTATCGCAAGAACACCTCGAACCTGCTGCCTATCGGGCAGTATGTCAGTGACCCGGTGCTTGGAGACAAATACGGCATCGTCCGCCAAAACACCGAGCGCCAGACATTGTTTGTGCATCCAGGGGACACACCGACCTCCTTTAATCTGAAGTGTCTAGCCTCATCACCAGCCCCGGCAAAACACTGCCAGTAGTGGTCGCCATCTCCAAAGGCGTTCCGACAGCGCAGTGGCCAGTGGTGGAGCGACCGCCGGCGTAACGATCTATCTGGATGGCAAAATTTTCAAGGAAAGAAGTGTTATCAAAGTGGGGGACTTCGCTGTCTGTCGACCTTCCTTACTCACAGGGCCGACCTTACAGGTTCTCCGTAGATAACAACGGAATGTCCAACAACAACTGGGTTGATCTGTCGGCTAGCTATTAAAGAGACATCAAGAAACTCTCCGTTTTTTGAAACAGGATCAATTCCGGGTGTGAGTGGAAAAACACGCCATCGAGAGGTTATCAGTTGACCTGATAACCTCCGCTGCCAAAAAAACGCTTTAAGGCACTGACCGCACGCTGCAGTGACCTCACTTCCCAAGAATCCTCGATAGGTGGAAATGCATCTATCGAGGATTTTTCATTCTGGGCAACCACAGTGTTTCGGTAGCAACCCACTTATCGTGGAAACGCATCAGGCCTTTCCTTGGCCGGGTACGCAGGCATGTGCCCATCATTGAACTGATGAGGTCGCATGCATTTTTATCGATAAATGAAGGGAAGGAGATAGCGCTTTGAGAGTACTAGGCCACTGATACATCTCAAGGCTTGAAAGACGTCGCTTCGCACCTGACAGACAGGCTCTCACTCACGCGAGAGACGTCTCGTTGAACCTTACTTTTTCGCAGCGGTGATAGTGCTATCAGCACACTGTAGAGGCTGCCACATTGCTGCATTGATCCAGCAAACACAGAAGAATAAAACTTGTCACGCGCCCGCCGCCGACACTTCAAGGCACTCATTGAAAGCGATAGAAGCTGCAGCCTGCCCAACGCCCGCCATTGCAAAACAAAGGGGTGCACATCCAAACCAACCAGCGATACGATGAGTTGACTTGAGAGAACCACCATCCGTTGTTAATGCTTTTGTACCGCGAAACAAGCGACTTTATTCCGGTATTAGCGCCGACCTGATTCCTCTCATGCTGGCGATAACGCAACGTTGAGCGAGAGTCGATAAACCATTTATATCCCGCACTGCGCGCAAAGGCATAGACATACCAATCGTGCAGCGACACAGACTGAAGCCTCTCCCAAGTCTGAAGCATTAATGCCTTCAACGGGTCGGCGACCTTGCGGCTCATCAGATAAGTACAGCCGGGACCAGCGGCCTCAAATAGATAATCCCACTCCACCTGAGACTGCGCCTTGTCCAACAGAAGCGTTTTGCCACTTGGCCAGAATGCGGTGACATTACTGGAATACGCATCAACACCATGACTATGCAGCATCCGGACAGAATGCTCGAGCTTGTCTGTATCCCAGATATCATCCTGGTCAGAAAACGCAACATAGTCATAACCGTCGAACGCGACGTCACGAATCAGGCGGAAAAAATTGCGAGCAGCGCCCCCGAACACCTCGGAGACAGGCAGAAGAACTATTTCGGAATACTTCGCAGCAGTCGCGGCGCACCACTCCTCGGTACCATCAGTGGAAGGGTCGACGCTGATGTAAATCGTCAAATCCACCGCCGTCTGGCGGCGAATTGACTCAATTTGCTCTTCTAGCCAGCGCACACCATTGTAGGCCGCCAGCAAAACAGCGATACGGGGTTTTACTGGCGTTTGGTTTTGGCGAGCACTCACAAAACATCCTTTGCATCAAATCGCCATTTTCAGCGATTAGTTGGCTCCAAGAGTTTCTGCAAGTACTGGCCATAAACCAGTCTTCTTCAGCGCATCGGCTTGGGCACCGAGTTGCTCAGCAGTGATCCAGCCGTTGTGGTATGCGATCTCTTCCAGGCAAGCCACCTTGAGGCCCTGACGCTGTTCGATGGTGTGTACGAAGTGACTGGCCTCAAGCAGCGAATCGTGCGTGCCTGTATCGAGCCAGGCAAATCCACGACCGAGCATTTCAACACTCAGCGTCTTTCTTTCAAGGTACGCACGGTTGACGTCCGTAATTTCCAACTCACCACGCTCAGATGGCTTGATGCCCTTCGCGATCTCGACAACATCGTTATCGTAGAAGTACAGCCCGGTCACGGCGTAGTTGGATTTAGGCTTGAGCGGTTTCTCTTCAATACTCAGAGCACGGCCCGTTTCGTCGAATTCGACAACACCGAAACGCTCCGGATCAGACACGTGATAACCGAAGACCGTAGCGCCTGTTTGCTGAGTGCTCGCAGAACGCAAATTGTCCGAGAAGTGCTGCCCGTAAAAGATATTGTCACCAAGAATCAGGCAGCAAGGATCTTTGCCAATGAACTCTTCACCGATGATGAATGCCTGGGCCAGACCGTCGGGACTAGGTTGTTCTGCATAGGTCAGCTTGATCCGTAAACGCTTCCATCACCTAGCAATTTGCGAAAACAAGGCAAATCTTCCGGCGTGGAGATGATCAGGATTTCGCGCATCCCCGCGAGCATCAACACGGACAGCGGATAGAAGATCATCGGTTTGTCGTAGATCGGCAGCATCTGCTTGGAAACGCCAAGGGTCAGCGGGTGCAGGCGTGTACCCGAACCACCAGCGAGGATGATGCCTTTACGATTTGTCGTGGTCATTTGTTCAGAACTTCCCTAAGCATTCGGTTCACACCACTTTGCCAATCCGGCAAGTGTAGATAAAATTTGGCACGTAACTTCTGGGTATTAAGACGTGAGTTCAGGGGACGTTGTGCAGGAGTCGGGTAAGCAGTCGTGTCGATTGGATTGACGGCCGTTACTGCAAGTTTTTCCCCATTGGCCTGAGCGAACGCAATGACATGAGCCGCATACCCATGCCAAGACACTTCGCCGCTGGCCGCCAAGTGATAAACACCTGAAAGTTCCGGCTGCTGCAACGCCTGACGAATAGCCAAAGCGCTTACATCCGCTATCAGATCAGCCCCTGTCGGAGCTCCGATCTGGTCCGCGATAACATTCAACGTTTCCCGATCCTTTGCCAACCGCAACATCGTCTTGGCGAAGTTGTTGCCAGCGCGCTCCGTAGACCAACTGGTCCGGAAGATCAGATGCTTGCAGCCCGACGCAATGATCGCCTGCTCGCCTGCCAGCTTACTCGCACCGTACTGATTCACCGGGCCGACAGCATCCGTCTCCAGCCATGGAATGGAACCAATACCATTGAAGACATAATCGGTTGAATAATGAACCAGCCAGGCATTCAGAGCAGCGGCCTCTTCGGCCAAGACCTGCATCGCTTGGCCGTTCACAATGAAGGCCAGCTCAGGTTCTGATTCTGCCTTGTCGACTGCGGTGGTACGCAGCGGCGTTGACGATGACATCCGGCTTGATCCGTCGGATCGTCGCACGCACGGCGGCCAGATCGGTGAGATCACCACACAGACCCCGTCGGCAGTCTGGCGATCCAGCGCAATCAACTGACCAAGCGGCTCGAGCGAGCGCTGCAGCTCCCAACCTACCTGACCGTTCTTACCCAGCAGAAGGATTTTCATGCCTTGTTCGAGCGATCCGCATAGTTCTGATCGATCCACTGCTGGTAACTGCCGCTCTTCACGTGCTCAACCCACTCAGTGTTGTTCAGATACCATTCGACAGTCTTGCGAATACCGGTCTCGAAAGTTTCTTCCGGAGTCCAGCCCAATTCGCGCTGAATTTTGCTCGCATCGATTGCGTAACGCACGTCATGTCCAGGGCGATCTTGGACATAGGTAATCAGGCTGGCATGAGGACGATGGACGAATCAGGACGCAACTCATCAAGCAGCGCACAGAGGGTGTGCACCACTTCGATGTTTTGTTTTCGTTATGACCGCCAATGTTGTAAGTCTCACCAATACACCTTCAGTGACGACTTTGTACAACGCACGAGCGTGATCTTCGACATACAACCAGTCACGTACCTGATTACCTTTGCCATAAACCGGCAACGGCTTGCCTTCCAGTGCATTGAGAATGATCAAAGGGATCAACTTCTCAGGGAAGTGGCAAGGGCCGTAGTTGTTCGAGCAGTTGGTAACCAGTGTCGGCAGACCATAGGTGCGTGCCCAAGCGCGAACAAGGTGATCAGAGCTAGCCTTGCTGGCCGAGTATGGCGAGCTTGGCTGGTAAGTGTGGTCTCGGTGAAGAGGTCTTCCGGACCTTCGAGGTCTCCGTAAACTTCGTCAGTCGAAATATGGTGAAAGCGGAACTGGCTTTACGCGCATCATCCAGCGCTGCCCAGTAGTGGCGGGCAGCTTCGAGCAGCGTTGTAAGTACCGATGATGTTGGTCTGGATGAATTCGGACGGGCCGGAGATCGAACGATCGACGTGGGACTCTGCGGCCAGGTGCATGATTGCATCCGGTTGGTGCTCACGCAGGACACGGTCAACCTGATCACGATCGCAGATATCGACGCGCTCGAAAGCGTAACGCGAGGTTCTGGCTGACTTCTGCCAAAGACTCCAGATTGCCGGCGTAAGTCAACTTATCGACATTGACGACAGAATCAGAAGTATTGGAGATGATGTGACGGATGACTGCCGAGCCAATGAAGCCGGCGCCGCCGGTAACTAGAATTTTCACGCGAACGATACCCTTGAGCTGCGGACAGCGCTGCCTGCGAGCGCGGTCTAATCCATGAATGCAGAAGCCACCATCAGTTGGCATCCGTCAGA
>NZ_JBFDVZ010000012.1:0-20166 GCF_050473925.1 Pseudomonas sp. S8 | reverse complement strand
ATGTTCCTGCAGGCGAAACTGCCGGACGGCAAGCCTTTCAAGATGCCGGGCATCGTGCCGAAACTCTCCGAGACGCCGGGCACTTCCGAATGGGTCGGGCCACAGCTCGGTGAACACAATGCGCAGGTGCTGCACGATCTCGGCTACGACGAACAGCAGATCGCCCGGTTGCGCACAGACGGAGCCATTTAAGCTGAAACATCGCCAGACATCGGCCGCCAACCGCGCCCACCACGGGTGGACGTGGCGGCTGTTCGGCCTGCTGTTTCTGCTGGCCCTGCCCGCCTGGGCGCAAGCGAAACCCACGCTGATCTGGTTGCTGCGCGACTTGCCGCCCCTGACCATCTTCGAAGGCCCGAAAAAGGGCCAGGGCGTCATCGATCAACTGATGCCGATGCTGATCGCCGGCATGCCGCAATACGAACACACGCTGATGCGGGTCAATCGCGCCCGGGCATGCAGATGCTGCACGAGCCGTCCTTCACCTGCGATCCCTCGCTGATCTGGAGCAAGGAGCGCACGCAATGGATCACTTTCTCTATCCCGGCGTTTCGCGCTGTCAGTAATGGTCTGGTGGTGCGTCAGAAGGATCGCAATGTGCTGGCGCCGTACCTGATCGACGGTGAAGTCGATCTGACGGCATTTCTGGCCAACGGTGAAATCAAGGTCGGCGTCGTCGCAGAACGCAGTTACGGCGAGTATCTCGACACGCTGCTCAAGCAGGCCCCGGACGGTGCGCTGACGCCGCATTATGGCAACGACGCCTGAGCAGCCTGCTATCAATGCAGCGCCTGGGGCGGCTGCAAGTGGTGTTGGGTTACTGGCCGGAGATCCGCTATCAGGCGCATCAGGCGCAAATCGCCGAAGACCAACTGGTGTTCTATCCGATTCGTGGCACCGGCAAATATCTGTCCGGCTATGTCGGGTGTTCGATACGCCTCAGGGCCGTCAGGCGATCAGTGAGATCAACCAACTGCTGCGTACCCTGCCCCATGAGCAACTGAACCAGTCGTATGCCGACTGGCTGGACCCCGAAATGCGCACGGATTACCTGCAACAGGCACGAATCTTTTTCGAACAACAGGCCGCGCAATAAAAACCTGCGGGCAAAAAGAAACCCCGAGAAGTGGGGAGACGACTCGGGGTTAAACGCGGTCTACATAAAGACCCGTAGCAGCAAGCGACAAGCACCGGAGCACAATGCTTGATCCTGCTGTTACGGGGTCTGACTGACGGGAATGCAGGAAGGTTCCCACAAAAAATATTTCATCTTTACAGTGCCGCACGCTTATCCAGCGCCGCATTGCGCAAAGCCGCGATGACACAGGGCTCCAGCCGCCCTTCGGCGATCAGGACGTCGCGGTGCAACCCGTCGACCACATCGGTCAGCAGACGTTTGTCACTCAACTGCGCCTGATTGAATTCGCGCTCCACCACGAGGGCGCCGTTGCTGTTCTTCAGCGTCACCAGGCATTCGCCATGGGCGCCACACGGAGTCAACGTCACCTGATACGGGCTCAGAGCCTCACCGAGCAATAGACTGATACTTTCCATCTCGATCTCCACTCAATAGTCCGAAAACATTGTGCCTGGGGCGTGTTCACATTAAGTGACCACCGGCCCGAGAAGAAAGTTCTGAATGTCGCGCTGCTCACGAAGCAGTTAGCGGTCTGTCAGAGCATGCACGGTGAAGATGACAGAAACATAACCGTCGGTTCAGGCACTGGCCGACTGGGCTGCAGTTTGCAGGTAGCGGTCCAGCAGCCCGCGCATCAGCACTGCCGAAACAGGCGTTTGCAGGCGCCCCAGCAGCATCAACGCCTGTGTTTGCAGCAGGCTTTCGAGATCGCTCAGCAGGCCTGGTGCTACTCGCCCCAACAGAATGACAGCACTGGCCTCCCGCTCGGCCGCCAGATGCCGGATCAGCGCCAGGCCTTCCCCGCCTTTCAGCTGCGGATCGCAGATCGCGATGTCGACCCGGGTACGACGCTCCAGCGAGCAGCGTGCCGAGGCCAGCGATGACGCCGTGAGTACGTCATAGATACCGAACGCGTTGAGCATCTGGTGCAACGCCATCATTCGATAAGGGTCAGGTTCGAGAATCAGGACTTTGAGCGAGCGCATGGGCGACCTCGGAAACGGCAATCGCGGACTCGCCGCAGGGGTTGCCCACTTTAGGCGAGCCTCCTTCAGTCCCCCATCGGAAAAAGAGGCGCGTGACATAGGAAATTTCCCAATATCAATGCGGACCTTATCCCGCCTCAGCCTCACGCTGGGTGATATCTGTCCAGCCCCCGAGCAGGCCGCGCAATTCCCCTTTGGCGCTGTAGAACGGCACGGTCCACTGATAGATTTCCCGATTGCCATCGTTGAATTGCAAACGGCGCTTGCTGAAGCGGGTCCTGCGCGTTCTCAACTGAATCATGAATTCATCATGCAGCGTGGCGGCGGTCGCTCGCGGTAGCGCATCGACCTCGATCAAACGGCATCCCTGCACCTGCTCAAAGCGGAGCGACAACGCCTCTTCGTAACTCTTGTTGCACAGGATCAGGCGCCCTTCCAGGTCACGGACGAACACCGGATCAGGCATGGCATCAATCAATGCACGCTGGAAGACCAACTGATCGTCGAGCTCGCTTTGCACGTCTCGATGCCGCTTGATCACGGCCGCCATTCGCCGATTCCATAGCAGCGACATCACGCAAAAGCCCCCCACCAAAACCACCCCCCAGCAGCTCGAGCGGAGCCAGTGTTGCCAACCGGCGGCGGCAGGTTTCGGCCCGATGCCGCCCAGCCAGTTCAGGCGAATGGCCCGGAGTTCGGAAGCCGGGAACGCTTCAAGCGCCTTGTTCAGGATGCTCAGCAATTGCGGCTGCCCCTTGCGCACGGCCAGAAGATCGGCCTCCCATTTGCCCTCCAGCAATTCGCCGACCTTCAGCAGGCCGGAGGGATAGAGCTGCGCACCGATTTCATTTTCGATAGTGGCATAGGCCTCACCGCTTTCGACCAGCGCCCGCGCCTCGGCATAGGTTTCACCGAACGTAACTCGATGGACGGATAATCGCGCCGGATCACCCCCTCCAGCGCATGCCGACCCGGCAATACCAGCACCCGTTTGGCCAACTGCTCCAGTGACTGCACCTGCGGCTCGCCGGCGCGGCCGACAAATACCCAGCCGGCACCGCCAAAGGCATGACTGAAATCCAGGCTCAATCGGCGTTCATCATTCATCGCCAGGGTTGTGCTGATGTCCGCAGCACCGGTTTCCAGGCGCTCGAGCATTTGCGCGGTGGAAAAGGATTCCCTGTAGATGAACTGCAAGCCGGTCATGGCGCTGATGCGCTTGAGCACATCGCTGTTGAGGCCGCTCCAATGACCGTGCTCGTCCAGAAACAGGTACAACGGGTACTGCTCCGCCGCCACGATCACCGTAGGATTATCGCGAATCCATTGTCGCTCTTCCTCATCCAGCACCACGGTGCCGATGTTCAACTTGTCTTCCTCATGCGCCAGATGCGCCGCCGCGCTCACGCGCCAGCCGTACAACAGGCACAACAGCAGAACCTGCTTCAGGGTGTGTTTCCATCCTCTTTCAAACAGCATTGCCACTTCCTTCGTGATCGACTCACCCGTCCTTCATGGGCGAAAACCCGAGCAGTGTGGCAGCAGAAACAAAAAAGCCCGTCAGGAGACGGGCTTCAAAATGTGACAGCTTTTTCGGCTTACAACGGCTTGCCGCGGTTGCCATGCTGGCTGACAAAGGCCTGTACGGCTTTCAGTTCGTTCGGCAGAACGGTGCAACGCTCGTTTCGCTCAAACAAATCAGAAAGATGTGCAGGCAGTTCGAGAGCTTTTCCTACACCGGCTTTCTCCACGGCATCCGGGAATTTCACCGGATGTGCAGTGCCCAGAATCACCATCGGGATGTCCAGGCTGCGACGGCATTCGCGGGCGGCCTTGACGCCGATGGCGGTGTGCGGGTCCAGCACTTCGCCGCATTGCGCGTAGACTTCGGCGATGGTTTCGCAGGTTTGCGCGTCATCCACGGCCAGCGAGTCGAACAGTTTGCGGGCTTCGGTCCAGCGCTCTTGCTCGACGTTGAAGCCACCGCCCTGCTTGAACGAATCCATCAGCCCGGCGATGGCCGCGCCGTTGCGACCGTGCAGGTCGAACAGCAGGCGTTCGAAGTTCGACGAGACCATGATGTCCATCGACGGCGACAGCGTGGCGTGCAGGGTTTCCTTGACGTACTGATTGCCGCTCATGAAGCGGTGCAGGATGTCGTTGCGATTGGTGGCGACGATCAACTGGTTGATCGGCAGGCCCATGTTACGCGCCAGGTAACCGGCGAAGATGTCGCCGAAGTTGCCGGTCGGCACCGAGAACGCCACCGAACGCGCCGGGCCGCCCAGCTGCAGGGCTGCGTGGAAGTAGTAGACGATCTGGGCCATGATCCGCGCCCAGTTGATCGAGTTCACCGCTACCAGGCGCGTGCCCTTGAGGAAGCTCTGGTCGGCGAAGCTGTTCTTGACCATTTCCTGGCAGTCATCGAAGTTGCCTTCGATGGCGATGTTGTGGATGTTCTCGCCGACAATCGTCGTCATCTGCCGACGCTGCACTTCGGACACACGGTTGTGCGGGTGCAGGATGAAGATGTCGACGTTTTCGCAGTGCTTGCAGCCTTCGATGGCGGCCGAACCGGTGTCACCCGAGGTGGCACCGACGATGACCACGCGCTCGCCGCGCTTTTCCAGCACGTAATCGAGCAGACGACCGAGCAGTTGCAGGGCAAAGTCCTTGAACGCCAGGGTCGGGCCGTGGAACAGCTCGAGCACCCATTCGTTGCCGTTGAGCTGACGCAGCGGCGCAACGGCGCTGTGCGAGAACACACCGTAGGTTTCTTCGAGGATCTTTTTGAAATCGGCGTCCGGGATGCTGCCGGTGACAAACGGGCGCATGACCCGGAAGGCCAGCTCGTGGTACGGCAGACCGGCCCAGGAAGCGATTTCTTCCTGGGTGAAACGTGGCAGGTTTTCCGGGACGTACAGACCGCCGTCGGTGGCGAGACCGGCCAGCAGGACGTCTTCGAAATTCAGGGCCGGTGCCTGGCCGCGGGTACTGATGTAACGCATGACTGACTCCAATGCAGAGTGTTCGCAATGCCGGACCCGCGCACGGGCCCGGTCAATGATGGCGACTTAGTTCAGGTGCTCGACGCGGATCCGCACAACCGGACCGTTGACGCCCGCCAGCGCTTCGAGGGCAGCGATCGCATCGTTGATGCGCTGCTCGACCACGCGGTGGGTCAGCAGGATCATCGGCACCAGACCGTCATGCTCTTCGACTTCCTTCTGCATGATCGACTCGATGTTGATACCGCGCTCCGAAAGGATGCTTGCCACCTGAGCCAGAACGCCGGATGGTCCTTGGCCTGGATGCGCAGGTAGTAGGCGCTTTCGCAGGCTTCGATCGGCAGGATCGGATGCGCCGACAGCGAGTCCGGCTGGAAGGCCAGGTGCGGCACGCGGTTTTCCGGATCGGACGTCATGGCGCGAACCACGTCCACCAGGTCGGCGATCACCGACGAAGCGGTCGGCTCCATGCCGGCGCCAGCGCCGTAGAACAGGGTCGAGCCGGCAGCGTCACCGTTGACCATCACGGCGTTCATCACGCCGTTGACGTTGGCGATCAGACGATCGGCCGGGATCAGCGTCGGGTGTACGCGCAGCTCGATACCGGCAGCGGTGCTGCGCGCTACACCGAGGTGCTTGATGCGGTAGCCCAACGCTTCGGCGTAATTCACGTCGGCGGTGGTCAGCTGGGTGATGCCTTCGGTGTAAGCCTTGTCGAATTGCAGCGGAATGCCGAACGCGATCGACGCCAGAATCGTCAGCTTGTGCGCCGCGTCGATGCCTTCGACGTCGAAGGTCGGATCGGCTTCGGCGTAGCCCAGCGCTTGCGCTTCGGCCAGCACGTCTTCGAAGGTGCGACCCTTCTCGCGCATTTCGGTGAGGATGAAGTTACCGGTACCGTTGATGATCCCGGCCACCCAATTGATGCGGTTGGCGGACAGGCCTTCACGGATCGCCTTGATTACCGGAATGCCACCGGCCACGGCCGCTTCGAACGCCACGATCACGCCTTTCTCGCGTGCCTTGGCGAAAATCTCATTACCGTGAACGGCAATCAGTGCCTTGTTCGCGGTGACCACATGCTTGCCATTCTCGATGGCCTTGAGTACCAGCTCGCGGGCAACGGTGTAGCCGCCCATCAGCTCTATGACGATGTCGATCTCAGGGTTCGTGGCCACTTCGAAGACATCGTTGGTAATCGCAATACCGGTCGTCTGGAACTGAGGCTTTGGCGTGCGCATGGCAATTTGTGCCACTTCGATCCCACGCCCGGCACGACGAGCAATTTCCTCGGCGTTGCGCTGAAGTACGTTGAAGGTACCGCCACCGACGGTCCCTAACCCACAGATGCCTACTTTGACCGGATTCACTGTGAACTCCCCATGAAACGGCCGACGCAAGGTCGGCCGGAAAACAACCGCGTGTTCGCGGCTCTCTATTAATGGCCCGGCGAAGTTACCGCCGGACCATGATCGTCAACGGCGGACCGTGACGATGCGAATTACTTGGCGCCCAGCGCCAGTTTGGCGACTTGTGGCGCCGGCTGGTAGCCCGGAATGACTTGTCCGTCGGCCAAAACGATAGCCGGTGTGCCGTTCACGCCAATCGACTGACCCAAAGCGAACTGTTTGGAAACCGGGTTCGCGCACTTGGCGGCCTTGATTTCCTTGCCATCGACCATTTTGTCCATGGCGGCTTTCTTGTCGGTCGAGCACCACACGGCTTGCAACTGCTCGTCACCCGGCGAGCCGAGGCCCTGACGCGGGAACGCCACGTAACGCACTTCGATGCCGCGCTTGTTCAGCTCAGGCACTTCGGCGTGCAGCTTGTGGCAGTACGGGCAGGTGGTGTCGGTGAACACGGTGATGTGCGATTTGGTTTCGCCCACCGCCGGATACACCACGGTTTCGGCCACTGGAATGGCATTGATCAGTTTGGAGATGCCCAGGCGTTCGGTCTTCTCGGTCAGGTTGACCGGTTTGCCGTCCTTGAGCTGGAACAGGTAGCCCTGAACGATGTACTGGCCGTCGGCGCTGGCGTACAGCACGCGGCTGCCCTTGAGCTTGACTTCATACATGCCCGGCAACGGGCTGGCGCTGATGCTTTCTACCGGAACCTCGAGTTCGAGTTTTTCCAGGCTTTGACGAATGGCTTTGTCGGCCGCGTCATCGGCGACGGCAAAGGTGCTGACCAACGCAATGGCTGCGGCGGCGAAAATCTGGGTCAGACGCATGAGAACTCCTGAAGGCGGACAAATGAAACGGTCAGAACGCCCGTGCCGGAACACCGGGTCATAACCGTCCATCGTGCAAACCGGCAAAGCCTAACACATAAGGCCCGCATGGCCGAATGCGCCTGTCGCCAGACACTCCAGGCTGACTGACACACATTATTGTGGTGAGGGGATTTATCCCCGATGCAGGCGCTACGGTCGTGAATGGATACTTTGGTATTTTTATTAAACCCAAAGTTTTTGGGGCTGCTGCGCAGCCCATCGGGGATGAATCCCCTCGCCACGGGTAATTAATCCACCATTGAGGGGGGCATCAGCCTCTTGGGTGGTGTTTGGCATGCAGGTCCTGCAACCGTGCCCGGGCGACATGGGTGTAAATCTGCGTGGTCGACAGATCACTGTGCCCCAGCAGCATCTGCACCACCCGCAAGTCGGCGCCGTGGTTGAGCAGGTGCGTGGCAAACGCGTGACGCAAGGTGTGCGGTGACAGCGATTTGCCGATCCCGGCGACCTTGGCCCAATGCTTGATCCGGTGCCAGAAGGTCTGGCGCGTCATCTGTTCGCCGCGCTGGCTGGGGAACAGCACATCGCTGGGACGCCCGCCCAGCAGCTCGCTACGGCCATCACGCAGGTAGCGCTCGACCCAGACAATCGCCTCCTCGCCCATCGGCACAAGCCGCTCCTTGCTGCCCTTGCCCATCACCCGCAACACGCCCTGACGCAAGTTGACCTGCTCCAGCGTCAGGCTCACCAGTTCGGTCACCCGCAGCCCGCAGGCGTACAGCACTTCAAGCATCGCGCGATCACGCTGACCGATGGCTTCGCTCAGGTCCGGTGCCCTGAGCAGCGCTTCGACGTCCGCTTCCGACAACGATTTGGGCAGTGGCCTGCCCAGTTGCGGCATGTCGACGCGCAAAGTCGGATCGACCGTAATCAGTTTTTCCCGCAGCAGATAGCGATAAAAGCCACGCACACCGGAGAGAAATCGGGCGGTGGAGCGTGGTTTGTAGTTCTGCTCCAGACGCCAGGACAGGTGATCAAGGATCAACTCGCGACCGGCATTGATCAGCTCGAGGTTTTTCTCCTGCAGCCAGCCGTTGAACAGCGCCAGATCGCTGCGGTAGGCGCCGCGGGTATTGTCGGACAGGCCCTTTTCCAGCCACAGGGCGTCGAGGAATTGGTCAATCAGCGGGTGGTCGATGGCAGGCATGGGCGCTCAAGACACACAACCTCCGGGGCTGCGTGCAAATGTCGAGTGAACTGTAGGAATGGCCGCTAGTCTTTCATAGCCCGCCATTTCAAGGAACAAGGAGCTTCAATGAACGAACAACAAATTCTCTTGGCATTTGGCGGGATCGGCGCCGCTGCGCTGGGGTGCCAGTGGCTGGCGTGGCGCCTGAAGCTGCCGGCCATTCTGTTTTTGTTGCTGACCGGGATTCTCGCGGGCCCGGTGCTCGGCTGGCTCGACCCGCAGGAAATGTTCGGCCCGCTGCTGATGCCGCTGGTGTCGCTGGCGGTCGCGTTGATCCTGTTTGAGGGCAGTCTGACCCTGCATCTGTCGGAATGGCGCGAGATCGGCAGCGTCGTGCATCGCCTGGTGACAATCGGCGCGCTCACGACCTGGGTGGTGATTGCCGTCGCGACCCACTTCCTGCTCGGCTTCGACTGGTTGCTGGCAATTCTGTTCGGCAGCCTGACGCTGGTGACCGGGCCGACGGTGATCGTGCCGATGCTGCGGGTGGTGCGACCGAAAGCCTCGATCGCCAACATTCTGCGCTGGGAAGGCATCGTCATCGACCCGATTGGCGCCCTGCTTGCGGTGGTGGTCTACAGCTTCATCATCGCCCGCTCCGAGGGTAACGGCCTCGAACAGAGCCTGTTGACCTTCGGCGGCGTGATTGCCTGCGGCAGCGTATTCGGGGTGGTCGGCGGCTGGGTGCTCGGCACCATCATCCGTCGCCAATGGCTGCCGGAATACCTGCACAACCTCGCCTCGCTGGCGGCGGTGTTGGGGATTTTCATTGCTGCCAACCAGGTGATGCATGAGTCCGGTCTGTTGGCGGTGACGCTGATGGGCATGTGGCTGGCGAACATGAAGGGCGTGGATGTGCGGCACATCCTGCACTTCAAGGAAAACCTGAGCGTTTTGCTGATTTCCGGACTGTTCATTCTGCTGGCGGCGCGGCTGGATCTGCATGCACTGATCAGCCTCGGGCCGTTGGTGCTGATTCTGCTGCTGGTGATTCAACTGATCGCGCGTCCGCTGAACGTGCTGTTGAGCACTGCTGGCTCCAGCCTGAGCTGGCGTGAACGCGCCTTGCTGTGCTGGATCGCCCCGCGCGGGATCGTGGCGGCAGCGGTGTCGGCGATTTTCGCGATTCGCCTGGATCAAGCCGGACACGAAGGTGCGCTGCTGCTGGTGCCGCTGACTTTCGCGGTGATCACCGGCACCGTGGTGCTGCAAAGTGCAACCGCTCGGCCACTGGCACGCTTGCTGAACGTCGCTGAACCGGCGCCGAGCGGCTTCCTGATCGTCGGCGCCAACGGCCCGGCGCGGTTGCTGGGCAAGTCATTGCAGCAACTGGGCAGCCGCGTACTGTTGACCGATTCGAGCTGGGAGAATATTCGTGCGGCGCGCATGGAGGGGTTGCCGACGTACTTCGGTAACCCGGCGTCGCAGCATGCCGATGCGCATCTGGATCTGGTGGGGCTGGGGCATCTATTGGCGCTATCGCCCTCGGGCGAATTGAATACTTTGGCGGCAATGCGCTTTCGCCACGACTTTGGTCACCAGCGTTTGTTCGGTCTGGCCAGCGGTCAGGAAACTCGTCGCACTGACAAGCATCGCGCGAGTCTGGAGCATCGCGGCAATCAGCTGGGCAGCGAGGCGCTGACCTATGCCAAGCTGGCCAGCCTGATCAGCAACGGCGCCGAACTGTACAGCACGACGCTGACCGACGGTTTTGGCTGGGAGGATTACCAGGCATTGCATGGCAATCGAGCGACTCTGCTGTTCATGCGTGATGACAGCGGGTGGGTGCACGTGGTGACGCCGGAGACTGCTGTGAAACCGGGATCCGGGTGGACCTTGTTGGCGCTGATTCAGCCGGAGGCCAGCGGCGCCTGAGCTGACGCTTCGCGAGCAGGCTCGCTCCCACTGTGATCGGAAATTGTGTCCAACACAGAACCTGTGGGAGCAAGCCTGCTCGCGAATGGCGCGACTCGGTTTCAGATCAGGCTGCAAACCCAGGCAGCACCGGCACCGGCCGCTTGTCATCATCAATAGCGACAAAGCTGAACTGCCCGTGGATCGCCTTCTCGCGACCATCGCAGCTCATGCTCTCGACAAACACTTCCACTTCAACCTTGAGGCTGGTGTTGCCGACTTTGATCACCCGCCCTACCAGCTCGACGATCGAACCAGCCGGGATCGCATGATTGAAGTCAATCCGGTCGGTGGACACAGTCACCAAAGGCAGACGGCAGAAGCGTGTGGCGGTGATGAACGACACTTCGTCCATCCACGCCAGCGCGGTGCCGCCGAACAGGGTGTTGTGATGGTTGGTGGTCGGCGGGAAGACGGCTTTGGTCACGCGCGTTACCGAGAGTTCGGTGCGGCGCTGGATTTCCTGGTCGCGGGTGGTCATAAAGAATGGCTCTGATTTCTGGCTCCCGAAACACAAGCAAGATCAAAAGATCGCAGCCTTCGGCAGCTCCTACAGTGGGGGCAGTTTATTGCAGGCAACAAAAAAGCAGCCCGTAGGCTGCTTTTTTCTGCATCGGAAGCTGGACTTAAGCCAGTTTTTCCTTGATGCGAGCTGCTTTACCCGACAGGTCGCGCAGGTAGTACAGCTTGGCTTTACGTACGTCACCGCGACGTTTAACAGCCATGCTGTCGATCTGCGGGGAGTAGGTCTGGAAAGTACGTTCTACGCCAACACCGTTGGAGATTTTACGAACGGTGAACGCACTGTTCACAGCCGCGGTTACGCTTGGCGATGACAACGCCTTCGAACGCTTGCAGACGGGAACGATCGCCTTCCTTCACTTTCACCTGAACGACAATGGTGTCGCCTGGGGCAAAGGTAGGGATTTCTTTGGTCATCTGCTCTGCTTCGAGTGCAAGGATGATTTTGTTGGTCATGCTGTGCTCCTAAGGTAAATCAACTGATCTACCATCGATACGTTGTTAACTATCGTCCCGCTCGCGGATGTATTCCTCGAGCAGCTTCTTCTCTTCTCCAGAAAGCGAGCGGCTTTCCAGAAGATCGGCGCGTCGTTCATAGGTCCGACCAAGGGACTGCTGTAAACGCCAACGCCGGATATGCGCGTGATTGCCACTTAGCAACACGTCGGGAACACGCTGATCCGCATACACCTCAGGTCGGGTGTAGTGCGGGCAATCCAGCAGACCATCCGTAAAGGAATCTTCCTCAGCGGAATCCGCATGCCCTAAAGCTCCGGGCAGCAGTCGTGTAACCGCATCGATCATGACCATGGCCGGCAGCTCGCCGCCAGACAGTACATAGTCACCAATCGACCACTCTTCATCGACATGAGCCTCAATAAAGCGCTCGTCAATGCCTTCATAGCGGCCGGCAATCAGGATCAATGCATCCGATTTTGCCAACTCGCGTACCGCCGACTGAGTCAGTTGACGGCCTTGGGGGGACAGGTAAATCACCTTCGCCGCCTCCCCGGCTGCTGCCTTGGCCTGAACCAGAGCATCTTCCAGGGGCTTGATCTTCATCACCATGCCCGGACCACCGCCAAACGGGCGATCGTCCACAGTGTGATGCCGATCCGTCGTGTAATCCCGCGGATTCCAACAGGTCAGCTGCAACAGCCCCTGTTTGACCGCACGACTGGTAATGCCGTACTCACTGATGGCCGAAAACATCTCGGGGAACAACGTTATGACGTCTACGCGCAGGCTGGCCATTGCTTAGAAGTCCGCGTCCCATTCCACCCTCATCACGCCTGCATCCAGATCGATTGTCAGCACGCATTGCTCCGTGTAGGGCAACAACCGCTCACGATCATCCAGGCTGCCCGCGCAGGGCTTGACCACCAATACATCGTTCGCGCCGGTCTCCAACAGGTGATCAACCTTGCCGAACAATTGCTCGTCCTGGTTGATGACGCTCAGACCCTGCAACTGGTACCAGTAGTACTCGTCGCCTGTCAGGTTGGGCAAAAGGCTTCGCGAGATGCAAATCTCGTAACCGCTCAGAAGACGGGCTTCATCGCGATCGTCGAGGCCTTTGAGCTTGGCAACCAGATCCTTTTGAGTGGACCGGCCGCTGACCAGCTCGACCTGTTTCACCACGCCTTCGCGCCGAAGCGTCCAGTGGCGGTAGTCCAACAGGTTTTCAATCGGATCGGTAAAGGAAAAGACCTTCACCTCGCCGCGAACGCCGTGAACCGAAAAAATCTTGCCGACAACGATCAGGTCATCAGCTTTTTCTGGCGTCGCGCTCATACTGCTCAGGCTGCAGCCTTGGCAGATTCCTTCAGCAACTGAGCAACACGCTCAGAAGGCTGTGCACCAACGCTCAGCCAGTAGGCTACGCGCTCTTGGTTCACGGACAGACGGATTTCCTGACCACGGGCAACAGGGTTGAAGAAGCCAACCTGTTCTTTGTGGGAGCCGTCACGCGGGTTACGCGAGTCGGTTACGGTCAGGTGGTAAAACGGGCGCTTTTTGGAGCCGCCAAGGGCAAGACGGATTGTTAGCATGTGAACATCGTTCCTGTAGTCGGTGCTGCAAATCTAAATGCACAGCGGGCATGGGTGCCCGAAAGGCCGCATATTCTAAGGAATATCCGGACTTTTGCAAATGACTTTTTCCGGCGCCTATGGCATGCCGTGCGGATTTGCATATAGAGCCGTCGATGAAAACGGCCGGTCAGCTCCCGCCGAGTGCGGGTTTGCTGTTGATCCTGCGTCCTTGCAGGGTCTGCGCCGGTGCGACGACCGGCGAGATCTTTACATTTTTGGCATGCCGCCGCCGGGCAACATACCGCCCATGCCGCGCATCATTTTCGCCATACCGCCCTTGGCGGTGAATTTCTTCATCATCTTCTGCATCTGCTTGTGCTGCTTGATCAAGCGACCGATGTCCTGCACCTGGGTGCCGGAACCCATGGCGATCCGGCGTTTGCGCGAACCGCTGATCAGCTCAGGGTCGCGGCGCTCGGCCGGGGTCATGGAGTTGATGATGGCTTCCATCTGCTTGAACTGTTTCTCTGCCGCGTTCTGGGCATTGCCCATCTGCGACAGGTTGACGCCGCCGATGCTCGGCAGTTTGTCCATGAGCCCGCCGAGGCCGCCCATATTCTTCATTTGTTGCAGCTGATCGCGGAAGTCTTCGAGGTCGAAGCCCTTGCCCTTCTTCAGCTTCTTGGCCAGCTTGTCGGCCTTGTCCTTGTCGAGGGTCGCTTCAGCCTGTTCGATCAGGCTGAGCACGTCACCCATGCCGAGGATCCGCGAAGCGATACGCTCAGGGTGGAACGGATCGAGTGCTTCGCTCTTCTCGCCCATACCAATGAACTTGATCGGCTTGCCGGTGATCGCGCGTACCGACAGCGCCGCACCGCCTCGGGCATCGCCGTCGACCTTGGTCAGGATCACACCGGTCAGTGGCAGCGCATCACCGAAGGCCTTGGCCGTGTTGGCGGCGTCCTGACCGGTCATGGCGTCGACCACGAACAGGGTTTCGACCGGCTTGATCGCGGCGTGCAGCGCCTTGATCTCGCCCATCATCTCTTCATCGATGTGCAGACGACCGGCGGTGTCGACGATGACCACATCGATGAATTTGAGTTTTGCTTCTTTAATAGCCGCGTTGGCGATGTCGACCGGCTTCTGGCTCAGATCGGACGGGAAGAACGTCACGCCGATGTCGTTGGCCAGGGTTTCCAGCTGCTTGATAGCCGCCGGGCGGTAGATGTCCGCCGATACGACCATCACCGACTTCTTCTTGCGCTCTTTAAGGAAGCGCGCGAGCTTGCCGGCGGTGGTGGTTTTACCGGCACCCTGCAGACCGGCCATCAGAATGACGGCGGGCGGCACAGCGCTCAGGTTCAAGTCTTCGTTGGCCGCGCCCATCAGGCTTTCGAGTTCGGCCTGGACGATCTTCACGAATGCCTGGCCCGGCGTCAGGCTGCGCGACACCTCGGTGCCGACAGCGCGCTCCTTGACCGAATTGACGAAGTCCTTGACCACCGGCAGGGCGACGTCGGCTTCGAGCAACGCCATGCGCACTTCGCGCAGGGTGTCTTTGATATTGTCTTCAGTCAGCTTCGCCTTGCCGGTGACATGGCGCAGCGTCTGCGAGAGACGGTCGGTTAAGTTTTCAAACATTGCGCGATCCTTTCAGGCCCTGTGTAGACCGGGATAATGGCGGCCCAGACCGGATTCAACATGTGCTCGGCGAGCCTGCGGCGTGGGCAGGTCGCGGATTATAGCGAAGACTGCGTCGGGCGGACACCTCGCACTTTCGTGGTGTGCGGTTCTATGCCAAACTCAGCGCCTTTCGGGCCTGCCTAACAGGATTTATGCTCCCCTTGTCACCCAGTTTGCTGACCACGCTCGCCGCCGCTCTTCTTTATGCCGCTGCGACCCTTTATCAGGGCACCCGCCTGGCCTCCGGCGCCAAGGCGAACAAGCGCCTGCTGGTTACGCTCGGCATCCTCGCCGTGCTCGCCCACAGCGCCAGCCTGCTCACTCACCTGCTGACCCCGATCGGCCTGGGCCTGGACTTCTTCAGCGCCGCCAGCCTGATCGCCGCGGCCGTCATCGCCCTGACGCTGCTGGCCTGCTCGCGGATCCCGGTGGAAAACCTCTTGGTGCTGCTGTTCCCGCTCGGCGCGGCGACGGTGTTGCTGGCGCAGTTCGCGCCGGCCGGTACGGTGCAGATCATCGACGAAGAGCCGGGCATCCTCGCCCACATTCTGCTGTCGATCCTCGCCTACGGCATGTTCACCATCGCGGTCTTCCAGGCCTTGCTGCTGCTGGTGCAGGATCACCAGCTCAAGCACAAGCACCCGTCGGGCCTGATCAAGAACTTCCCGCCGCTGCAAACCATGGAAAGCCTGTTGTTCGGCTTTCTCTGGGCCGGCTGGACGCTGCTGTCGCTGTCGCTGATCTCCGGCTGGCTGTTCGTCGAGAACCTGTTCGCCCAGCATCTGGTGCATAAGACCTTGCTGGCGTGCCTGGCGTGGGTGGTGTTCAGCGTGCTGCTGTGGGGCCGTAATCGCCTCGGCTGGCGCGGCCACAAGGCGATTCGCTGGACCCTCGCCGGTTTCTGCCTGCTGATGTGGCGTATTTCGGCAGCAAACTGGTTCGTGAATACATCCTGCACATCTGACGGGCGGCATAAATGGACGGTTTGCCCATAGGGCCGATGCTTGCGGTATTTGTCCTGCTGATTTTATGGTCGGGGCTGTTTACCGCCGTCGAAATCGCGCAGCAGCACTTGCTCGCGCAACGCACCGCCTCGCGCGCCAGCGATAAACCGCTGGCGAAGCTGAGCTTCCCGCTCGACAGTCTGATCCTGTGCAACACCCTGTGCCGCGCCCTTGCGGTGGTCATTGCCACGCTGCTGGCAATCTTCCTTTGCGAAGAAAACGGCCCGTGGGCAGCCTGCCTCGGTGCCGCTGCCGTGTTGCTGGTGTTTGCCGATTACTTCCCACGCACCGTGGCCCAGCGCTATCCGGAGGCCGTGCTGTCCTTCGGCAATACCCTGCTGGCCGTTCCGCTGAAAATTCTTTATCCGCTGGCCTGGCTGCTGAGCCGCATCAGCGGTTTGCTGCTGCGTCCCTTCGCGCGCAAAACCCAAGTGGTGCAGCAAAGCGAAGACGAAGAACCTGCCGACCCGAACGACGACCCGGAACACCCGTCTCGCGCCCACCCGGTTTCCGGGATCCACGCGCTGGACAACATCACGGTCAACGACATTCTGGTGCCGCGCAGCGATGTCGACGGCATCAACCTCGACGACTCGATCGAGGAGATCATCGAACAACTGCGCCACAACAAACGCACGCGCCTGCCGGTGTTCCATAGCGACATCAACCAGGTCGAAGCGGTGCTCAACACCCGGCAAATCCGCCATCTGCTCAACGATGGCGAGCTGACCCGCGAAGCACTGCTGGCCGCCAGCTACGAACCGTACTTCGTTCCGGAAAGCACGCCGCTGCAACTGCAACTGCTCAATTTCCACAAACAGCAGCGCCGGCTGGGCATGGTGGTGGACGAATACGGCGAAGTGCTGGGCATCGTTACCCTGGAAGACATTCTCGAAGAAATCGTCGGCGAATTCGAAAGCGAGCACAGCCTCGACAACCCGCACATCCATCCGCAGCCCGACGGGCGCATGGTGATCGACGGCACCGCGTCGATCCGCGAGTTGAACAAATGCCTGGGCTGGCATTTGCCGAGCGACGGGCCGAAAACCCTCAACGGCCTGGTGACCGAGGCGCTGGAAACCATTCCGGACAGCGCGGTGTGTCTGAAGATCGGGCGTTATCGGCTGGAGATTCTCGAGACCGAGGACAACCGGGTGAGCAAGGTGTTGATCTGGCATACGAGCGCTGTGCCTGCTTTGGTGCCGGCCAGATAAAAGATCAAAAGATCGCAGCCTTCGGCAGCTCCTACATTTGGGAATGCGTTCCTCTGTACTCTGTAGGAGCTGCCGAAGGCTGCGATCTTTGCTCTTGTTCATTCGTTAGCCCCCTTCCTATAATCGAGCCGCTTACCCAAGCGCTGCCGAGCCCTGTGCTTACCCCGCACTAAAGCGGTTTTGGCCATTTTCCGCACTACCCCGACGACTGTTCCTACTCGAAACAGCGCTCGCGTCTCATCCCACATCCCTGGGTGTTCAACCATAATAATTCGCTCCAACGGAGCCATGACTGTCAGGGATCACCGCATGACGACCAGTACCGCTTACAGCGCCACCGCGCCTGCCCAGCCGACCAACTCCGCCACCCGCGTGGCAACGGCGAGCTTCATCGGCACCGCCATCGAGTTTTACGACTTCTATGTCTACGCCACCGCCGCTGCACTGGTGATCGGACCGGTGTTCTTTCCACAGACGTCCGGCACCGCGCAAATGCTCTCGGCGTTTCTCACTTTCGGTATCGCCTTCCTCGCCCGACCGCTGGGTTCGGCGCTGTTCGGCCACTTCGGTGACCGCATCGGGCGCAAATCGACGCTGGTCGCTTCACTCTTGCTGATGGGCGTGTGCACCACGCTGATCGGCGTGCTGCCGGGTTACGACAGCATTGGCGCCTGGGCACCGATTCTGTTGTGCGTGCTGCGTTTCGGTCAGGGGTTGGGCCTGGGCGGCGAATGGGGTGGCGCGGCGTTGCTGGCCACCGAGAATGCGCCGAAGGGCAAGCGGGCGTGGTTCGGCATGTTCCCGCAACTGGGGCCTTCGATCGGTTTTCTCGCGGCCAATGGGTTGTTCCTGACCCTGGCCATGACCCTCAATGACGAGCAGTTCCGCAGCTGGGGCTGGCGGATTCCGTTTCTGCTCAGCGCAGTGCTGGTGATGGTCGGTCTGTATGTACGCCTCAAGCTTCACGAAACGCCGGTGTTCGCCAACGCGATTGCCCGTCAGGAGCGAGTGAAAGTGCCGCTGGTCGAGCTGTTCAGCCAATACTGGGCGCCCACCCTGCTCGGCGCGGCGGCGATGGTCGTGTGTTATGCGCTGTTTTACATCTCGACGGTGTTTTCCCTGAGCTACGGCGTGTCCACCCTCGGCTACAGCCGTGAGACGTTTCTTGGACTGCTGTGTTTTGCCGTGCTGTTCATGGCGGCGGCTACACCGTTGTCCGCCTGGGCCAGCGATCGTTACGGGCGCAAACCGGTGCTGATCGTCGGCGGTGTGCTGGCGATCCTGTCCGGATTCCTGATGGAGCCGTTGCTGACGCAGGGCTCGACCTGGGGCGTGGCGCTGTTCCTGTGCATCGAGCTGTTCCTGATGGGCGTGACGTTTGCCCCGATGGGCGCGCTGCTGCCGGAACTGTTTCCGACCCACGTGCGCTATACCGGCGCATCGGCGGCCTACAATCTGGGCGGCATCGTCGGCGCCTCGGCGGCACCGTTCTTTGCGCAGAAACTGGTGGCGATGGGCGGTTTGAGTTATGTCGGCGGGTATGTGTCGGCGGCAGCGGTGCTCAGCCTGATTGCGGTGCTGTGCCTGAAGGAAACGCGTGGCAACGATCTGAATCAGGTTGCCTGATAGATCGCTATCGCGGGCAAGCCCGCTCCCACAGGGTTTTCGGTTGATCACAAATTTTGTGCACAACCAAAAAACCTGTGGGAGCGAGCTTGCTCGCGAATGCCGCGCCTCGGTTTACAGCTCTACAACAACAGCCTGAGCCGCACGGGTCGCCTTGGCACGAGCCGCCTCAATCGACTCATCCCGCGCCAGCGCCACGCCCATCCGGCGCTGACCGTTGACTTCAGGCTTGCCGAACAGCCGCAGTGCGGTATCCGGCTCGCTCAGCGCTGCGCCAAGGTTGGCGAACGCGGTCTGGGTCGACTGCCCTTCCACCAGAATCACCGCCGAAGCGGATGGGCCGAACTGACGGATCAGCGGCACCGGCAGACCGAGAATGGCGCGCGCGTGCAGGGCGAACTGCGACAGATCCTGGGAAATCAGGGTCACCAGACCGGTGTCGTGCGGGCGCGGCGAGACTTCGCTGAACCACACCTGATCACCCTTGATGAACAACTCGACGCCGAACAGCCCGCGACCACCCAGAGCCTCGGTCACGGCTTTGGCCACGCGCTCGGACTCAGCCAAGGCAATCGGGCTCATGGCCTGCGGCTGCCAGGACTCCTGATAGTCGCCCTTTTCCTGACGGTGACCGACCGGTGCGCAGAACGTGGTGCCGCCGATGTGGCGCACGGTCAGCAGAGTGATTTCGTAGTCGAAATCGATGAAGCCTTCGATGATCACCCGACCTTTGCCGGCGCGACCGCCCTCTTGCGCGTAATCCCAGGCTTTCTGCACGTCATCGGCGCTGCGCAGCAGGCTCTGGCCTTTGCCCGACGAGCTCATGACTGGCTTGACCACGCACGGGAAGCCCAGATCCTGAACGGCTTTGCTGTAGTCCTCGAAGGTGTCGGCAAAGTGGTACGGCGAGGTTGGCAGGTCCAGCTCTTCAGCGGCCAGCGACGGATACCTTCGCGGTTCATGGTCAATTGCGCGGCGCGGGCGGTCGGTATCACGGTGAAGCCTTCGGCTTCCAGCTCGACCAGCGTGGCGGTGGCGATGGCTTCGATTTCCGGCACGATGAAGTGCGGCTTCTCGGCTTCGATGACTGCACGCAGCGCGGCGCCGTCGAGCATGTTGATCACGTGGCTGCGGTGCGCCACCTGCATGGCCGGCGCGTTGGCGTAACGGTCGACGGCAATCACTTCAACGCCCAGGCGTTTGCAGCTCGATCACCACTTCCTTGCCCAACTCACCACAGCCACACAGCAATACGCGGGTCGCGGTTGGCGACAATGGAGTTCCGATACGGGTCATCTCAGGTCCTCAAAGAAGCGGATCATCGAGGAAAGCAACGCCAGACGCGCTTTCCATGGGGAGAAAGCGCGGCATTTTACATGAACCGCAGGGTTGGCTCAGCTGGCGACAGCCTGTTTGCGCTCGCGCCAGGCCATGATCAGCCAGACGGCAGTAACACCTGCGAACTTCGAGGCCAATGCCGTGATGATCACCGGTGGCGTCATCAGGTCGATCATGCCGAAAAAGATGAAGGTATCGAGGGGAATGCTCAG
>NZ_JBFDVZ010000011.1:0-16515 GCF_050473925.1 Pseudomonas sp. S8 | reverse complement strand
AATTCATCATCCCGTGCTTAAGTTTTCCTTTTTTCAGGGAGAACACGCATGAGCGATTTCAACATTGGTCGCCGACGGGTCATGCAGGTTGTCGGTGCCGGGCTGCTGATGCCGGGGCTGGCGCCGGCAGTGATCGCGTCGGTCAAGGATCGGCCGCAACTCACCGACGGCGTGCAGTCCGGCGACCTGCAAGGCGACCGCGCGATGATCTGGAGCCGCAGCGACCGTCCGGCGCGGATGGTGGTCGAGTGGGACACCCGCAGCCAGTTTCGCCACCCGCGCCGTGTCGTCTCGCCACTGGCTGATGCGCGCACCGATTTCACCGCCCGGGTTGAGCTGACCGGGCTGCCCGCCGATCAGGCGATTTTCTATCGGGTGTATTTCAAGGACGCACAATCCGGCGTCGCCAGCGAGCCGTGGCTCGGCCATTTGCGCAGCGCACCGAAGGCGCGACGCAACATCCGTTTCGTCTGGAGTGGCGACACCGTCGGCCAGGGTTTCGGCATCAACCCGGACATCGGCGGCATGCGCATCTACGAATCCATGCGCCTGCGCCTGCCGGACTTCTTTATCCACAGCGGCGACACCATCTACGCCGACGGCCCGGTGCCGGCGCAAGTGACCACCGAAGGCGGGCGGATCTGGCGCAACCTCACCACCGAAGCCAAGAGCAAAGTGGCGCAGACCCTCGACGACTATCGCGGCAATTACCGCTACAACTTGATGGATGAAAACATCCGCCGCTTCAACGCCGAAGTACCGCAGATCTGGCAGTGGGACGACCACGAAGTGGTCAACAACTGGTCGCCGGGCAAGCAGCTCGACGAGCGTTATCAAGAGAAAGATATCCACACCCTGGTCGGCCGTGCGCGCAAGGCCTGGCTGGAATATTCGCCGATGCGTTTGCAGGCGACCGATGGCGGTGGGCGGATTTATCGCAAGCTCAGCTACGGGCCGATGCTCGACGTGTTCGTGCTCGACATGCGCAGCTATCGCGGGGCCAACGATGACAACCTTGGCGCGGCCAAACCGTTCCTCGGGCGCGAACAACTGGACTGGCTCAAGCGTGGCTTGAAGCACTCCAAAGCGCAGTGGAAGGTGATCGCCGCCGACATGCCGATCGGCCTCGGCGTGCCCGACGGCGAGGTCAGCCCGGGCGTCGCACGCTGGGAGGCGGTGGCCAACGGTGATCCCGGCCCGGCGCAAGGGCGTGAACTGGAAGTCGCCGAACTGCTCGGTTTTCTGCGGGCGCAGCACGTGCGCAATTTCGTGTTTCTGACCGCGGACGTGCATTACTGCGCGGCGCATCATTACCACCCGGATCGCGCGGCGTTTCAGGATTTCGAACCGTTCTGGGAATTTGTCGCCGGGCCGCTGAATGCCGGCAGTTTCGGGCCTAATCCGCTGGACAAGACCTTCGGGCCGGAAGTGGTGTTCCAGAAAGCACCACCGACGCAGAACGCTTCGCCGTTTGCCGGGTTTCAGTTCTTTGGCGAGGTGAATATCGAAGGGCAGAGTGGGGAGATGAGTGTGGTGTTGCGGGATTTGAATGGGGTAGCGGTGTTTGAGCAGAAGTTGCAGCCTGTCTGATTTCACAGGCACTGCAATTTCCTTGTGGGAGCGAGCTTGCTCGCGAAAGCGGTGGATCAGTTGACAATTAGGCCGGCTGGCACGACGCCTTCGCGAGCAAGCTCGCTCCCACATGGGGTATGAGTAGTGTCAGTACACGTCGCGGCGGTAGCGGCCCTGTTCGATAAGGCGTTCGACTTCGACGCTGCCGAGGATGTCGTTGAGTGCCTGATCGACGCCAGCGGCCATGCCCTGAAGGCTGCCGCAGATATAGATCACCGCACCGTCGGCCAGCCACTTCTTCAGCTCTTCAGCGGATTCGCGCAGGCGATCCTGGACGTAAATCTTCTGCGCCTGATCCCGTGAAAACGCCAGATCGAGTCGCGCCAGATCGCCATTGATCAACCACTCTTCCAGCTCCGCGCGGCAGAGGAAATCATGCTCGCGATTGCGCTCGCCGAACAGCAGCCAGTGACGCTGCTGACCGTCGGCGATGCGTGCCTTGAGCAGGCTGCGCAGCCCGGCGAGGCCGGTGCCGTTGCCCAGCAGAATCATCGGCACCGGTTGGTTCGGTAAGTGGAAGCCACTGTTGCGACGTACACGCAGGCTGATGCTGCCGCCGACCGGGGCATGCTCGGTCAGCCAACCGGAACCGATGCCCAGGCTGCCATCGCTGTGTTGCTCCTGGCGCACGATCAACTCCAGCACACCGTCAGCGGCAATCGAGGCAATCGAGTACTCGCGCATCGCCAGCGGCACCATTGCGTCCACCAGCGCTTGCGCATGCAGGCCGACCAGATGCGCGCGATGCTCGGGCAGTTGGCGCGAGGCGAGGGCGACTTCCAGCGGCTCTTCCAGGCCGTTGATCGTCACGCGGGTTTCGCCGCGAATGCCGAGGCCGTCGAGGAAATGTTCGACCGCCCACGCGCAATTGCGTGGCAGCACCTCTACCAGATCCCCGGCCAGCCAGCTGCTGGTACTCGGCGCCTTCAGGCCCAACAGGTAAACCGGCGCGCCGCTGCTGTCGGGATTCATCAGTTCGCGGCTGACCAGCGTCCAGTTGTCGTAGCTCGGCGCTTGCCAGGTGTCGACCGGCGCTTGCCCGGTGATCAGGCCGAGCTGCGTCTGCCAGTGACGCAGGGCGTACGGGTCGCCGCTGTCGACTTCGACCGGAGCGAACAGGGTCTTGCCGCCGTGATCGCCGAGCCACTGATGCAGGCGTCGGGCGAAGCCGCAGAAGTGTGGGTACTGGCGATCGCCGAGGCCCAGCACCGCATAGTTCAAGCCGTCGAAGCTGGCAGCGGTGCGCAGCACTTTGCGTTCGAAACCGCGTGCGCTGTCCGGTGCTTCGCCGTCGCCGAACGTGCTGACCACGAACAACGCATTGCTCGATTCACGCAGATCCTCGGCGCTGACGTCCGCCAGCGGCTGCACCTTCACCGGCAACCCGGCGGCCTGTAATTGCCCGGCGGTCTGCCATGCCAGTTGTTCGGCAAAACCACTCTGAGTGGCGAAACCCACCAGCCATGCCGGTGTATCTGCGTTCGGTGCCTGAAGACCTTTGCGTGCGTCCTGAATCTGTTTTTTCTTGCGCCGGCGGTCCAGATACAGCAGCCATCCGGTGATGAAAAACAGCGGCATGCACACGGCGGCGAGGGTGACGATGATCCGTCCGACGAGGCCGAAATAGCTGCCGACGTGCAGCGCGTAAATGCTGGTCAACAGCTGCGCCTTGAAGCTCTTGTCGGCGTAGCGGTCGACACGTTTGACCACGCCGGTGGCCGGATCGAGGGTGATCTGGTTCAGCGCGCGATCATGCGGCGAGCTGTCGAGCAGGTAGAACACGGTCGCCGGTTGCCCGGCCACTGGCGGCATGCGGATGTTGTAGGCCGACAGGCCCGGGCCGGCAGCGCTGTAGATGCTGCTCCACATCGCCGCGTAGTCGGCGGTGGGTGCCGGGCCTTCCGGCGTCGGGCCACGACCGCCGCGCATGCGCTCGTTTTGCGGCGCGTCGGAAAGCAGTCTGGTCAGGCCTTTGTTGTACCACTCGTACGACCAGGACAACCCGGTCAACGCCAGCAGCAGATACACCAGCAGACACCAGGTGCCGGCCACCGAGTGCAGATCCCAGTTGAAGCTGCGGCCCTTTTTCTGCCAGTCGAGGGTCAGCCACACGCGCCAGCTGTTCCACTGGCGCGGCCAGCGCAGGTACAGCCCGGAGAGGCAGAAGAACAGCAGGATCAGGGTGCAGGCGCCGGTGATGTTGCGCCCGGTATCGCCCATGGCGAGGAAGCGGTGCAGTTGCAGCATCAGACCGAAAAAGTCCTGGCCCACCGCGTCGCCCATGAACTCGCCGGTGTACGGATCGAAGTAGCGCATCTCGCCACGACGTTCGCCTTTGGGCGGGGTGAAGTAGACGCGTGCGGCGTTGCCGCTGTCGGTTTCGACCCAGAGCATGCCGACTTTCTTGCCGGAGTTCGCTTCGATGTGCTCCACCAACTCGACTGGAGGCAGGACGCCAGCGACCTGTTTTTCCACCTGCAACACCGACGGGTTCAGCGCCCGCAGGATTTCGTCCTGGAACGAATAGGCGGCACCGGTAATGCCCATCAGGGCCAGCACCAGCCCGGCAGTGATGCCGAAAAACCAGTGCAACTGGAACAGGGTTTTCTTCAACACGTCGCTCGCCTTGTCCGTTCGAAAATTGTCATCACGGCGCGCATTATGCCGTGGGTTGTCGAGAGCTTCTTTGATTACGCACAAAACCCCGTTCACATGAATGAACGGGGCCAAGCCTTGCGGCGCAGATCGTGTGGGAGCGAGCCTGCTCGCGAAGACGTCGTGTCAGTCAGCCTCTACTTGACTGACCCACCGCTTTCGCGAGCAGGCTCGCTCCCACAGGTTTCCACATCGGTCAGAAGTGGAAGTTGGTGCTCAACAGCGCCGTGCGGCCCGCCGCCTGATTGGCGAAGTGCGTCGAGAAGGCTTTGTCGTAGTAGACCTCGTTGGTCAGGTTCTGCACGTTGAGTTGCAGGTCGACGTTCTTGCTCAGCTTGTAGGCGGCCATCGCATCGTAACGGACATAGGAATCGACCATCGTCGTGTTGGCCACGCTGCCGTAGACGTCGTCGACGTAGAACGCGCCGCCACCGAGGGTCAGCTTCGGCGTGACCTGATAAGTGGTCCACAGGCTGGCGCTGTTTTGCGGCGTGTTGGGCAACTCGTTACCGTTGTTGGCCTTGTTGGCCGGCAGGTCACCACCGTCCACCTGTTCGCTGTCCATGTAGGCGTAACCGGCGAACACTTGCCACTTGTCGGTGATCTTGCCGCTGGCCGACAGCTCGATACCTTGCACGCGGGTCTTGCCGGCGTTTTCGTACGAGGTGGTGTCGACTTGTACGCGAGCGTTTTCTTTCTCGGTGCGGAAGAGGTCAGCGGTCAGCGACAGGCGATCGTTCAGCAGATCCCACTTGGTACCGATTTCGTAGTTCTTGGTGGTTTCCGGCTCCATGTCGCTCTTGAGCAGGTTGCCGTTGCGATCCGGGGTGCCGCCTAGGGGGTTGCCTTCCTGACCTTCACCGAGGGTGTTACCCGGTGGCGTCGCGGAGGTCGCGTAGGAGGCGTAGATGCTGCCGTTCGGTGCCGGTTTATAGACCACGCCGAACTGACCGGTGACGAATTCGCTGGTGTCATCACCTTTGGAGGTGGTGGTGCCGGCGTTGTTGTAGGTCTTGTAGTCGGTGTCGAAGTGGTCGTAACGCAGGCCCATGTTCACCAGCCACTGCTCGGACAACTCCAGGGTGTCGAACGCATACAGCGCGTAAGTGTTGGCCTTGGTGTCGGTGCCGGCGTAGTTGCGCGAGATCGCGCCGTTCCACGGATCGTTCGGGTTCGGATTCGACAGCGAGGTGCAGTTGTAGCCGCTCGATGCGCCAATCATCGACGGGGTGCAATTGGTGGTCGCGGCGCTGGTGCGCGGCGTGGTGTCAGTGTTGACGTTGTACGAGGACTTCTGGCCTTCCTCGCGGGTGTATTCGACACCGGTGGAGAAGCTGTTCTTGAAACCGGCGACGTAGAAATTGCCGAACAGGTCAGTCTGGTTGGTGGTGGTCTCGGTGTTGCTGACCCGCGTGTTGGCACGGCGCCAGACGCTGCCATTGTTGACGTTGCCCTTGCTGTCGTCCGGCTGAGTCAGGATGTAATCCTGCATGCTGGTGCCGTGGCGCAGGGTGTTCTTGATGGTCAGCGAATCGCTCAGGTCATGCTCGATGGCGAAAGTCGCGGTGTCGGTGCGGCCCTTGCGGAAGTCGCGATCCAGACCGTAGAAGTTGCTGTGATCGCCACCGGCATACGGCTTGTCCGGGTTGGACTTGGTACGTGCCGCCGAACCACCGGCCGGGATGGTGTAAGGAATGCCCGAGTCCGGGGTGTCGTTGCTTTCCAGATGGTAGTAGTCCAGGTTGACCCGGGTGTCGGTGCCCAGGCCAAACGCCAGGGACGGCGCGATGCCCCAACGGTCGTAGTCGACCTTGTCGCGACCGGCGACATTGCTCTCGTGGCTCATCAGGTTCAGGCGGCCGGCAGCGGTGTCGCTGAACTGGTAGTTGCCGTCCAGGGTGTAACGCTGGGTCTGGTCGGAGCCCCAGGTGAAACCACCGTCGAACGAGTTGCCCAAGTGTGCTTTTTTGCTCACCAGGTTGATGCTGCCACCGGCCGCGCCGCGACCGCCGATGGCCGAGTTCGGGCCCTTGCTGACTTCAATGTTTTCCACGGCAAAGATTTCGCGACTCTGCGAACCGGTGTCGCGCACAGCCGTCGAGGTAGGTGTCGCCCTGGGCATCGAAACCACGAATGAACGGACGATCGCCCTGCGGGTTGCCGCCTTCACCGGCACCGAAGGTGATGCCCGGCACGGTGCGCAGCGCGTCCTGCATGTTCAGGGCGCCGGTGTCTTTGAGCACTTGTTGCGGGATGACGGTGACCGAACGCGGGGTATCGACCAGCGGCGCGGTGTACTTGGGCGAGGAGGCTTTTTCGACCTGGTAGGACGTCGAGTCCTGCGCTTCGCCGGTGATGGCGGTAGCGTCCAGAGCGATGGCATTGCCGGAGGCTTTGCTGTCGGTCTTTTCTGCGGCGAAGACCATGTGGCCAGCGGAACCGGCGGTGATGGCGACACCAATGGCCGAAGCGAGCAAACGTGGTGAACTGACCGGCAATTGTGCGTGTTGACGTGACATTTTTATTCCCCTCCCCAAGGATTTGAGGTCGCGGAATATAGGGTAAACGGGTATTCGTATCAATTGCGAAACATTGTTATTCGCGACGAATTTACATTCTTTACAATTTAACCTTACGGTTTTTACCGATTCATCCGTCATGCGGGTTTTACACGGCCAATAAGAATCAATACCATTGGCACCCCTTTACCATCAGGTACGATCGCCATGCTGCTGCACATCCCCGGCCTGTTTGCCAAAGAAGAAGTGCAGCGCATCCGCGAGGCGCTGGAGCAGGCGGATTGGGCCGATGGCAAGATCACCGCCGGCTATCAGTCGGCCAAGGCCAAGCACAATCTGCAACTGCCGGAAGGCCATCCGCTGGCCAAGGAAATCGGCGCAGCGATGCTCGAGCGGCTGTGGAAAAATCCGCAGTTCATGTCCGCTGCGCTGCCGCACAAAGTATTCCCGCCGTTACTCAACTGCTACACGGCGGGTGGCAGTTTCGACTTTCACATCGACAACGCCGTGCGTCAGGCCAAAGGCAGCATCGAGCGGGTGCGCACCGATCTGTCGGCCACGCTGTTTTTCAGTGAACCCGAGGATTACGACGGCGGCGAACTGGAAATCCAGGACACCTTCGGCACGCAACGGGTGAAACTGCCCGCCGGCGATATGGTGCTGTACCCCGGCACCAGCCTGCACAAGGTCAATGCCGTCACCCGCGGCGCGCGTTACGCGTCGTTCTTCTGGACGCAGAGTCTGGTGCGCGAAGACAGCCAGCGCGCCTTGCTGTTCGAGATGGACGGGGCGATCCAGCAGCTCACTCAGGACTTGCCTGATCACCCGTCGCTGATTCGCCTGACCGGCACCTATCACAACCTGCTGCGGCGCTGGGTCGAGGTATGAGTTTTCAACTGCGGCGCGAGGAGGTGCTCGACGTTGCGCAGCTCAGCGCGATGCTCGAAGAAAGTCCGGCGCGTGCGGCGCAGGCGATTCTGCTCGCCGCCGGCCAGGGCATTGTTGAAGCGCAGGCGCTGCTCGGGCAGATCCTGCTCGATGGTCGCGGTATCGCTCAGGATGCGCCATTGGCGCTGCGCTGGTTTGGCATCGCTGCCGGGCAGGGTCACCTGATGGCGCGCAACATGCTCGGTCGCTGCCATGAGCATGGTTGGGGCTGTGTGGCGGATGCTGCGGTTGCCGCGCGGCATTATCGGATCGCTGCGCAAAACGGGTTGGACTGGGCGATGTACAACCTGGCCAATCTGCACGCTACCGGGCGTGGGACGACGGAGAATCACGCGCAAGCCCTGGCGTTTTATCGTCAGGCTGCCGAATCTGGGCATGCCAAATCGATGAATCTGCTGGGCCGGTATCTGGAGGACGGACACCACTGCCCGCAAGATGTGCCGATGGCGCGCCACTGGTATCGCCTTGCCGCCGAGGGCGGAGATTTTCGCGGGCAGTTCAGTCACGCTGCAATGCTTGCCGATGAGGGCCGGATCGAGGAGGCCCTTGGGTGGTTGCGCAAGGCGCTGGACGCGGGCAATGCTAATTTTCTGCGAGTCGCCAGTGTTTCCTTGTTGAATGCACAGCATCCGGAAGTGCGTGCGATGGCCGACGCATATAGTTTGCGTTTGGCGGAACTGGATAATCGTTGATTACTTGTTTTGCAACTGCCTGGTGTCATGTATTTGAACTTGCTGCTATCGATTAAACATCGTAGTGAATGTCTATTTGTCTTGAATACTAATATTTAAGAGCTTGTTGGTTGTCGTCTTGTTGTCTTAGTGTTGTTTTGCGGTGACGGCGATTGAGTGGGGTAAGCCATTTGATGAAGTCGTATTTCAAAATAACGCTAATTAAATATCCGAAGGCGACAAGGAGTCTCTTATGGAATTCAAAATGGACAGCAAGATCGTCGAGGCTGCCGCAAAGGCACCTCGAATGTTTGTAGATGCTTCGCTGGGCGAAGGTGAAGAATACAATCGGGAAACCGGTATTCAATTAACCAAAGAACAGATTGTCAGCCTGCGCAAGTATGAAGTTCTCGGGCTGTCGCTTCCGGTTCGGATCGAGGATGTCAGGAGCTATCTGAACTACGGTGCCGGGGATGTGGGGGGTGTTGGTCTCAAGGCGGTGGACTTTCTACGGACATTCACCCGCACCTACGACCATGCGAAACGCTGGTCCCCGCTGCGTGAAAAAATCATGCTGACCGGGACCGACCTGAAGATTTTTGCCGGCAGCATCATTCGCACAGGTGAAGGCATCGTAGAGATTTACGAAGACCTGAAAGCGTCCAGATATCTGGACGAATACGATATCAAGACGCCTCAAGAGTATCTGGAGCTCAAGCGCAGGATTCCAAATCTCCCCGATCTGGAGTTGCCTTCCGGTGATGTTCCGGAAATCAAGGAGTATCTCAAAAGCATGATGGCCAAAGTCATGCAGTGCCATGCGAAAGCCGAGGAGGTGAGATCCGAACTCGACAGCTTTGGCACCGATATGCGCGAGTCTGTGCTGCCGGAGATCAAGCTGCGACTGGAGTTCGTGTCTCGCAATACCTATCAGGCAGACATTCAGGCTCTTCAGGGCGAGATCGACCAGCGCTCGAAAGAAATCGATGTACTGAACAAGCAATATGATCAACTGGTTCAGGAAGCGATTGCCGCGGCAGCGACACTGAATATCGGTGGTCTGATTCTCGGTATCTATCAGGGCGTCAAAGCTGAAAAGATCCGCAAGGAACGAAACAGGCTGAAGGCGGAGCAACAGGCTTCCAACCAGCTGATGGCCAGCAAAAACCAGACGCTGAGTTCCCTGAACAAAGTGCGCGACGATTTGCAGAATCTGAGTTATGTAGCGATCGAGGCCGAAGTCGCTACGCAAAACCTGATGCTGGTATGGAGTGCGCTAAGTACATATATCAATGCATCTGTAAAAGAAGTTGATCTGATTCACGAAGCAACTTCCCTGAGAAAATTCAAGAACCAGATTCTCGCGATCATTGACCCATGGCAACAGATCAAGACGAATTCCGATCAGCTGTTGGGCGTCTTCGCTGCGGCAGATAAAGAGTACGCAAGCAGTTCCATGATGTTCAGGAGTAAGGTACTGATGTTTTCCCAACACAATCTTCCAACCCATTCGGAGTTCGATATCGCCGCTTTGCGCAATCACGCGGCGTCTGTTCAGGCAAGCGATACCACTGCGCGAATGCTGGGGGAACAGTTCAACTACCTTCCGAACACCGTTCGCACAATGAGTGACCTGACGGCGGTTATCCAGGAAGCTACTTTTGAACTTCGTAATCAGGCCCAGAAAACCTGGATTTATCTGGATAGCACACAGAATAAACTCAGGGCTTCTCAGAAGGATCTTCTCGAATACCCGGAAGATGCGGATGAAATTCATATGGAGATGGAAAGCAGACTCAAAGACGTATCAAGGAAAGTCTGCGAGTACGCGGACGATTTACAGGTGACGCACAACGGTATGAGTACCGCTTATGACCGGTCGGCTTCGGCGCAATGGATTGTCACGCTGCAGCAGGATCGGGCCTTCAGCGCAACGCTGAAAGTCAAATCCGAAGAGAAACTCGTCGATCTGGAAACACAGATGAAATCGGTATCCGAAGCGATTGACCTGATCGCCAAGGCCGGGGTGGAAAAGATCGGACAGGAAGCCCGGTTAACGCTGGATAACCTGAAAGCGCTGGGTCTGGCACCACCGCAGGTTCAGGTTGCACTGTTCGCCATTGATACTCTGAAAAAAATGATCTCGGGTATCGGGGAGGCCATTTCCTATCTGAACATGCTGGCGGCTTATAACCAGCTCAAGGAGAAGGCAGGTGATCTGAGGGCGCAGTTGAAGAAGCACACCAAGGACATTGAGCTGATTGATGGAAAGATTCTGCTGGTGCAAGTGCTCGACCAGTTGGACGAGGAGCGTTGGAGCTACGTGAATGAGTTCTCGAATCTGGTGACCCGGTTCAAGTCCTTCGCAGACGACTTCAAACAAGACAAGTCGCAGGCGGTCGAGCAACGCACGGTTGCCACAATCGCCGCGATTTCCGAGCTCCGGCAGTTTCTGAAAACCATTCAGCAGTAAGGGGGGCAAGGCGGTGAACGGTGTGTTCACCGCCTTATAAACGGTCATGAATACACTTGCCCATGAGTTTCAAGCAGCACAGCGGCGGACGTTGGACCGCTACACTTACTTTCTTGGTTCTCTTCATTCCACCTTCAACAACATTCCCTGGGTCTTTGAGCGCCGCAGGGCCAGCGGTCATCAACTGACGGTTCTGGTCAGCGATTCGCGTTTGATCAACGCCAGTTTCAATGCGCGCTACCTGCAGGAGTTCTGGGAGCGTAGTGCAGACACTCGGCGCCTGTGCACAACGTACGTGGCGGACCTTGCCAGATTCACCACTGAAACGCTGGAAATCGCCAGAAATACTTCAAGGAACCAGCCCCTCAGCGAGGTGGATTTCAAGTTGTACAGCTTGTCCAGGTCGCCGACCTGGAAGTTGTTTCCTGCAACGGATGTGTCGGACCTGGTTCACGAATTGGCGCTTCGGTTCAACGCTTTGAGTGCGCAAGTGCGCCAACTGAAATACACCAGCGCTGAGGTGCATACCGAGTCGTTCGGCCTCAAGTCGATGTTTTTCAAGGCGATGGAACATCAATCGTGCAAGTGCCATACACAGCCGACAGTGATCGATGAGTTATTTCGCGAAGCGCGCACGACGCCGGTTTGGGACGTGACTTATTCTTCAGCAGATCCAAAAGTCAGGGCCGCAGAATACAAAACCGATATCGCTGCGTTGTTTAACGCATCGGCTTCTGTGATTTCGCAAATGAGCTTCTTTCTTGAGGAAACGTGTCTGCGTATCGATACGGCGTTCCGTGAGTTATTGAAAGCGGAGCGCGCATCGAAGCTCGGAGAGTTGAATTTTCAGTTGGCCGCCACGAGGGAGGGCGCCGACGAGTTCATGGCGATGATCGATCACCTCGAGACCTGGCTGCGCAAATAAAAAAGCCCATGCACAAGCATGGGCCTTTCGGTTAAAGCATCACTTACACGTAGAACGATTTCAGCGGCGGGAAGCCATTGAATTCGACGGCGCTGTAACTGGTGGTGTAGGCACCGGTCGACAGCCAGTACAGACGATCACCGATCGCCAGGTTCAGTGGCAGGCCGTACTTGTAGTTCTCGTACATGATGTCGGCGCTGTCGCACGTTGGACCGGCGATCACCACTTCTTCCATCTCGCCTTTCTTCTCGGTCCAGATCGGGAACTTGATCGCTTCGTCCATGGTTTCGATCAGCCCGGAGAACTTGCCCACATCGGTGTAGACCCAACGCTCGACGGCGGTGCGCGATTTGCGTGCGACCAGTACCACTTCGCTGACCAGAATGCCGGCGTTGGCGATCAGCGAACGGCCCGGTTCCAGAATGATTTCCGGCAGGTCATCACCGAAGTCTTCTTTCAGGAAACGGATGATCTCTTCGGCGTAGGTTTCCAGGCTGTTGGTACGGGTGATGTAGTTGGCCGGGAAGCCACCGCCCATGTTGATCAGCTTCAAGTGGATACCGTCTTCTTCTTTCAGGCGCTCGAAGATCACTTTGACCTTGGCGATCGCTGCGTCCCAGACGCTGATGTCGCGCTGCTGCGAACCGACGTGGAACGAGATGCCGTAAGGCACCAGACCGAGGTCGCGAGCGAGGATCAGCAGGTCCATGGCCATGTCGGTCTGGCAGCCGAATTTGCGCGACAGCGGCCAGTCGGCAGTGGTCGAGCCTTCGGTGAGGATGCGCACATAGACTTTCGAACCCGGCGCGGCTTTGGCGATGTTGCGCAGGTCGGCTTCGGAGTCGGTGGCGTACAGACGCACGCCCTTCTCGAAGAAGTAGCGGATGTCCTTGGACTTCTTGATGGTGTTGCCGTAGCTGATCTGATCCGGGCTGACGCCACGGCTCAGGACTTTGTCCAGCTCATAGATGGAGGCGATATCAAAGCTCGAGCCTTTCTCTTTGAGCAGGTCGATGATCTCGACAGCCGGGTTGGCCTTGACCGCGTAGTAGACCTTGGCGAATTCGAAACCGGCGCGCAGGTCATCGTAGGCCTGGGCGATCATCGCGGTGTCGATCACCACGAACGGGGTTTCCTGTTTGTCGGCGAACGCCTTCATTTTCTGAAAGGTTTCGCGCGCGAAATAGTCTTCGACCTGGATCGACATGCTGGAGTGCTCCTATGGGCAAACGGGTAAAAACATGGGTGTAAATGAACGTCCTCCGTATCCCCCACTTTGGTTCGCCTACTTCCCAAGGCATGTCGCCGAAAGCAAAAAGGCCACGGGCGTAACTGCCCTTGGCCTTGCTGTCTCGTCGTCAGTACTTGAGCCGGATGGATCGTTTCCAGCATGGACGTTCGGCGCGAACTTTAGGGCGTGAGGGCCTGAGATCAACTAAAAATGTCGCGTTTTTGCACGCTTCTGACGTACGTCGCGGATATCACTCTTTGTAGCCGACCGAGATGACGGACAGATGTTCCCCAAGAATTTTCATGTGTTAAAAATACCTGCACGTTCGCCGCTTTTGTCGGCGAAGTCGAGGGTAAGTACGTTAGGCGCAACATCGGCGACGTTGGCGGCGAGAGAGGGGTGTGAGAGGGATTTTGGCTGTTTCGCAGGTCGCTTTAGACAGGCTGCGGGCTTTTTCGGTGTTGAGATTCTTTTTCGCCTGATGAGTGAAGAAAAAATCACCCGGATCCTGTGGGAGCGAGCTTGCTCGCGAAGGCATTTTCCCAGTCGACATCGTTGTTGACTGATATTCCGCTTTCGCGAGCAAGCTCGCTCCCACAGCTTGTGTATTTTTTAGGCGACTACCGCTTCAGCAGGCGAGACAATATTGGTCTTCATCCCGCGCGAACGTCCCGAGCTCAGATAGGCTGCAATCGACTCCTGCGTCACCTCGCCGAGGAACACCCGCTCGGCATCCATCACCGGCAGCCACGAGCGATTGAACTCGTACATGCGCGACAGCAAGATACGCAGGTGCTCGTCATACGCTGCAGTGGCGTTGAACTCGCGCAGATACTGCGCGCAGGTGCCGGTCTGGCGATGCAGGTCCGCGGCGTCGCACATAACCCAGCGCCTTGTTCTCGGCACAGGTGACCACCACGTAGCGGCGGTCATGCTCGTCCATCAGCTCCAGCGCATCGGCCACCGGGGTTTCCGGACTGACCGATGGGGCGTTGTCCGCCGCGTCTTCAGCCTTCACCAGCAGCAGACGCTTGAGGGTGCTGTCCTGGCCGACGAAGTTGCTGACAAAGTCGTCCGCCGGGTGCGCGAGCAGGGTGTCCGGGTGATCGATCTGCAGCAGTTTGCCGGCGCGGAAGATCGCGATCTTGTCGCCAAGCTTGATCGCTTCGTCGATGTCGTGGCTGACCATGATCACGGTCTTGTTCAGTGCGCGTTGCATCTCGAAAAACTCGTTCTGGATCATCTCGCGGTTGATCGGGTCGACCGCACCAAACGGCTCGTCCATCAGCAACAACGGCGCATCCGCCGCCAGTGCGCGGATCACGCCGATGCGCTGTTGCTGGCCGCCGGACAGTTCACGCGGGTAGCGATGCAGATACTGCTTGGGTTCCAGCTTGATCATGCTCATCAATTCGCGGGCGCGGTCGTGGCATTTCTGTTTGTCCCAGCCGAGCAGTTTCGGCACCACGACGATGTTCTCTTCGATGGTCATGTTCGGGAACAGACCGATCTGCTGGATCACGTAGCCGATGTTGCGGCGCAAGGTCACTTCGTCGAGGTCGGTGGTGTCTTCGCCGTTGATCAGGATCTTGCCCGAAGTCGGTTTGATCAGGCGGTTGATCATTTTCAGCGTGGTGCTTTTGCCGCAACCCGATGGCCCGAGGAACACACAGATTTCGCCTTCATTGACGGTCAGGCTTACCGAGTCCACGGCTTTGACATCTTTGCCGTTGCTCTGGAAGGTCTTGCTGAGGTTTTGAAGTTCGATCATTTGAGGAGTCCTTTTGGAGTCAGCGTACGTTGCAGCCACTGCAGGAGAAGGTCGGCGAAGATCGCCAGAAGACTGACCAGCAGCGCGCCGACGATCAGCATCGACATGTCGCTGCGGCTGATGGAGGCGAGGATCAGCACACCGAGGCCACCGGCGCCGATGGTCGCGGCGATGGTCATCACGCCGATGTTCATCACCACCGCAGTGCGCACGCCAGCGAGAATCACCGGCACCGCAATCGGCAGCTCGACCATGCGCAGGCGCTGGCCGAAGGTCATGCCGATGCCGCGCGCGGCTTCACGGATACCCGGCTCGACGCCGGTCAGGGCGAGGTAGGTGTTGCGCATGATCGGCAGCAGCGAATAGAGGAACACCGCGGTGATCGCCGGCATCGGCCCCAGACCCTGACCGAACTTGGAATAGAGCGGCAGCAGCAGGCCGAACAGCGCAATCGATGGCACGGTCAGCAACACTGTGGCGCTGGCTTGCAAGGGACCTGCGAGTGTCGGGAAGCGCGTCATCAGAATGCCCAGCGGCACGCCGATGAGAATCGCCAGTGTCACCGCGATGCCGACCAGGGTGATGTGCTGCCAGGTCAGGTGCATCACCTGCTGCCAGTCGAGGTGGGAAAAGGCGTTCAGAAATTCCATGACTTTTCCTCCTTAGTTGAGTGGATGCTGGCGCAGGAAATCGACGGCCACTTTCGATGGGCTTTCGTGATCGACGTCGACCCGCGCGTTGAGCTGGCGCATGGTTTCGTCGTCGAACAATTGCGCCAGCGGCTTGAGTTGCTCGGCCAGTTGCGGGTGCGCATCGAGGTAGGCCTGGCGCACCACCGGCGCGGCGGTGTAGTCGGGGAAGTAGTGCTTGTCGTCTTCCAGCAGTTTCAGGCCGAACGCATTCAGGCGGCCGTCGGTGGTGTAGACCAGACCGGCAAACACCTGGCCGTTGCGCAGCGCGGTGTAGACCAGCCCCGCGTCCATCTGCCGGATGTTCTTGCGGGTCAGGTTCATGTCGTAGAGCTTGACCATGCCGTCCAGACCGTCGGAGCGGTTGGCGAACTCGGTGTCCAGCGCCACCAGGTGATTGGTCCTTGGCCTCATCGCGCAGCACCTTGTTCAGGTCGCTGATGGTGTTGACCTGCGGATACTCCTCGGCGACTTTTTTCGGCAGGGCGAGGGCGTAGGTGTTGCTGAATTTCGACGGGGTCAGCCAGACCAGGCCTTTTTTCGCGTCGAGTTCTTTGACCCGGGCGTAGGACTGTTCGCTGTCGAGTTTCTCGGTGACATGGTTGTAGGCCACCAGCGACACGCCGGTGTATTCCAGAGCATGTCCAGCTGACCGCTTTCGTGGGCGCTGCGGGCGAGGTTGCTGCCCAGACCGCCGGTGATCTGCGCGTCGTAGCCTTTGCTGCGCGAGGGTATTGCGCGGTGATTTCCGCGAGCAGCGTCTGCTCGGTGAAGACCCGGCGCCGAGGCGGATAACCGGTTTTTCGGCGGCTTGGGCCAGTCCTGCAAACAGCAGGAGGCAGCTCAAGATCAAGCTAAATCGTTTCATAAATATTCCTTCGCAAAAGCCTTAAGACGGGCGCAAACCGCGTTCCAGCCAGAGACGGCTGGCGAGGGTGACGACGCCATCGAGCAGCAGGGCCAGCAGCGCGGTACACGCGGCGCCGAGCAGCAGTTGCGGC
>NZ_JBFDVZ010000010.1:0-13378 GCF_050473925.1 Pseudomonas sp. S8 | reverse complement strand
TGAGCTCCGATCCCCGAGTCTGTATACTGCGCCCTCGTCTTGAACACTGAGGTCGTTGCATGCCATCCGTTATTTCCACCGACGTTCTGATTGTCGGCGCTGGTGTCGCCGGCCTCTGGCTGAACGCGCGTCTGCGCCGCCAGGGTTTTTCGACCGTGCTGGTGGAAAGCGCCAGCCTCGGCGGCGGGCAGAGTGTGAAGTCCCAGGGCATCATCCACGGTGGCGCCAAATACGCGCTGCACGGTGCACTGACCGGCGCCTCGGAAGCCATCGCCGACATGCCGCGCCGCTGGCGTGAGGCGCTGGCCGGCAACGGCGAGCTGGACCTGTCCGGCGTGCGCGTGCTGTCCGAAGCGCATTACCTGTGGTCGCCCGGGGCACCCTCGCCGGCAACCTCACCAGTTTCTTCGCAGTAAAGCCGTGCGTGGCCGAGTCGATCAGGTCAAGGGCGATCAACTGCCGCCGGCGCTGCAAGACAAGCGCTTCAAGGGCAAGGTCTATCGCCTCGCCGAGTTGGTGGTCGACGTGCCGAGCCTGATCCAGCGCCTGGCCGATCTGGCCGGCGACGGTCTGCTCGCCGGGCAAAACATCGAGCCGCTGCTGGAGGCGGGCGTGCTGGTCGGCCTGAAGGTCGACGGTCGTGAAATCCACGCTCAGCGCATCGTGCTCAGCGCAGGGGCCGGCACCGCGCAGTTGCTGGAAGACCTGGGCCTGACCCAACCGGCGATGCAACGCCGACCGCTGCACATGATCATCGCCAAAGGCCCAAGCCTGAAGCCGTTGTACGCCCATTGCCTGGGTGGCGGCACCAAGCGCGCATCACCGTCACGACTCACCGGCCGCTGATGGCAACTGGGTCTGGTACCTGGGCGGCGACATTGCCGAGAGCGACGGGGGTGGCCCGCGAGCCTGCCGAACAGATCGCCACCGCGCAGAAAGAACTCGGCCAATTGCTGCCGTGGATCGACCTGAGCCAGGTGCAATGGGCGACCTTGCGGGTGGATCGCGCCGAACCGCTGCAAACCGGTCTGACCCGCCCGGACAACGCTTTCCTTGCCGAGCAGGGTCGCCTGCTGGTGGGCTGGCCGACCAAACTGGCGCTGGCACCGGACTTTGCCGACCGGGTCATCGCCTCACTGGAGCGCGACGGCATTCAGCCGCAACCTGCCGAAGCATTGCCGGCGCTGCCAAACCACCGATGGGCGTACCGGCCTGGGAGCAATTGTTGCCATGAGCGTAGCGACCCTGCACGAACTGCATCGCCCGCTGGGCAGCACCGGCCTGCTGGTGTCCCCGCTGGGCCTGGGCACGGTCAAGCTGGGCCGCGACCAGGGTGTGAAATACCCCAACGGTTTCCAGATCCCCGACGATGACGCGGCACGCTTGCTGCTCAAGCAGGCCAAAGGTTTGGGCATCAACCTGATCGACACTGCCCCGGCTTATGGCCGCAGCGAAGAACGCCTCGGCCCGTTGCTGCGCGGCCAGCGACAGGACTGGGTGATCGTCAGCAAGGTCGGTGAAGAGTTTGCCGACGGCCTGTCGCGCCATGACTTCAGTGCGGCGCATACACGGATGTCGGTCGAGCGTAGCCTGCGACGTCTTGAAACCGATTTTATCGACCTGGTGCTGGTGCACTCCGACGGCAACGATCTGGCGATCCTCGAGCACGAAGAGGTCTACGCCACCCTTGCCGCACTCAAGGCCGAGGGCAAGATTCGCGGGTTCGGTTCTCCGCAAAACCGTCGAAGGCGGGCTCAAGGCGCTGGAGCAAGGGACTGCGCGATGGTCACCTACAATCTGAACGAACAGAACGAGAAGGCAGTCATTGACTATGCTGCTGCCCACGGCAAAGCCATTCTGGTGAAGAAGGCGTTGGCCAGCGGCCATGTGTGCCTGAGCCCAGGCGTGGATCCGGTACGCGCCAGCTTCGAGCTGTTGTTCCAGCAGCCCGGCGTGGCCAGTGCTATTGTCGGGACGATCAATCCGCTGCACCTCGCCCATAACGTTGCGACCGTTGCCAGGTCCTTCGTGGTCACTGACGCGCCCCGCGGCCTTAAGCAGGAGCCGACATGCCGCGTACGCTCATCAGAAAGAACCCGAGCAACTTCAAGACACTGCCGCTGTTCGTCGAGGCCACGCCCGAGGGTCTGAGCTATCAGAGCGTCGGCATGCCGCTGAATTTCGCCCAGACCTTGCAGCGGCGCAAACCGGTGAGCGTGGCGGATGCCGAGCGTTTCGCGGTGGAGCTGGCCAACCTCGGGGTCTCGGTGCGCCTGACCCTGCATTGGCAGAATCGCGACTACTGGGTGCTGGTGCGCCAGCGTCGGCAGGATCGCGGCGACGTGGTGCTCAAGCTGATTTCCGGTTACGTGCCAGCCCATGAGCTGAACATCCCGCTGCACACCGCGATTCAAGAGATTGCCGAAGAGTGCCTGCTGGAAACCCCGGAGGGCTGGCTCGGCGGGCGATTCACGACACATGGCTGCCCGCGCCCTACTCGTCCGCCCTGCATTATCGCGAAGCGCTGCCGTTTCGCCTGACGCCGTTGTCCGGCTCGGCGCGGCCGGTGCGCTGCGCCAATCTGCAATTGCTCGAACGGCCCCGGGCCTATGTGCATTTGCCCACCGCGTCGCTGCAACTGATCTACGACCTGCGCCTGGAAGTACCAAAAGAAGCCAAATCGCTGAGCCTGTTTCATGTCGATGAGCGGCTGGAGGGTGATCAACTGGTGGCGCGCCTGGACCGCAAGCGTCCGGATCTGTACCTGATGCCGTTGCAGGACGGTGAGCCGCTGGCTGAGCTGTACACCTTGAAGAAAGGTCAGCTGTCTCCGGCCGGCACGCGCGGTCTGTATTGGCCGAAAGTTTTGCCAGACAGGATGGCTGGCTGGTGCGCGAGGAGCGGATTCGCTGGAAGGACTGGCTGCGCCAGCAAGGCCTGACGCCGCCGGAGAAACCCACGGGCCTGGCGCGGTTGCGCGCAAGGCGAAGCAACTGCTGAAGAAGATCGTACCGCGCAAGAAAGTCAGTTCCTGAAACGCAAAAGATCGCCGCTTGCGGCAGCTCCTGCAGGGAAGCGCATTCCAATGCAGAAGCTGCCGCAGGCGGCGATCTTTTTAGCTTGAATCAGTGACCGCGGATTTTCTCCACGATCGCCGTGGTCGAGCTGTTTTCACCAGCCCCAGCACTTTCACCGTGCCGCCGTAAGCTTTGACGATGTCGGCGCCGACCACCTGGTCGATACCGTAATCACCACCCTTGACCAACACATCCGGTTTTGACTTCGCGCAGCAGGTTTTCCGGGGTGCCTTCCGGGAAGCTGATCACCCAGTCCACCGCACCGAGGCCGGCGAGGACCGCCATGCGGCGGTCGACACTGTTGATCGGACGCCCCGGCCCTTTCAGGCGGCTGACCGAGGCGTCATCGTTGATCGCCACGATCAGACGGTCGCCCTGGGCGCGCGCCTGCTCGAGGTAGGTCACGTGCCCGGCGTGCAGAATGTCAAAGCAGCCATTGGTGAAGACGATTGCGCTCGTTATGCGCGCGAGCATCGGCCACTGCCAGTACCAGTTGCTCCAGCCCCAGCACACCGCGTTCCGAACCTTCTTCACGCTGGATCGCGCGACGCAGTTCCGGAGCGCTGATCGCTGCAGTACCGAGCTTGCCGACCACAATACCGGCGGCCAGGTTGGCCAGCGCCACCGCGTGCGGCAGTTCTTCACCGGCAGCAATTGCCGCCGCGAGGGTGGAAATCACCGTGTCACCGGCACCGTCACATCGAACACTTCACGGGCACGGGCCGGCAGGTGCAACGCCGGATGCTCCGGACGCAGCAGGGTCATGCCGTGTTCGCCACGGGTGACCAGCAGCGCGCCGAGTTCGAGATCGTGCATCAGGGCGGCGCCCTTGCTCACCAGCTCGTGCTCATCGGCGCAACCACCGACGATGGCTTCGAATTCGCTGAGGTTCGGCGTGATCAGGCTGGCGCCACGGTAAATCGAAAAATCCTTGCCCTTGGGATCGGCCAGCACCGGAATGCCTTTGGCCCGGGCCGCCTGAATCAGGGCCTGATGGTTCTTCAGCGCGCCTTTGCCGTAGTCCGACAGCACCAGCACTTTGATGCCCTCGAGCAGATCATCGACCTGCGAGGCCAGGGCCAGCGCATCGGTGGCAAACGGTTCTTCGAAGTCGATACGCAGCAATTGCTGGTGCCGGCTCATGACCCGCAGTTTGACGATGGTCGGCTGATGCGCGATGCGCTGGAACAGGGCACGCACGCCCGCGCCCTGAGACTGTTGCTCAGGCTGTCGGCGGCTTCGTCATCACCGGTCACACCGACCAGCGACGCCGGCGCACCCAGCGCGGCAATGTTCAAGGCAACGTTGGCAGCACCGCCCGGACGGTCTTCGATTTGCTCGACTTTTACGACCGGAACCGGTGCCTCAGGGGAAATCCGTGAGGTTCCACCATGCCAGTAACGGTCGAGCATGACATCGCCGACCACCAAGACTGGGGCTTGATCGAATCGCGGCATGGACAACTTCATGGAGCAACCACATACAAAATGAACAGGGGCGCGATATTAACACAGGGTTGGCGCAGGCTTGAGTGCAGCCTGCAACAGGATGAAACAGTCCGTCACTTTGCTCATTTTTTGAGCACCAGCGCCGCCAGTTGCTCACAGGATTCGGACAACTCCAGCGCCTCGGTGTCGATCTGCCACTCGGCTGCCAATGGCGCTTCGTAAGGACTGTCCACGCCCGTCAAGTGCTTGATCCTTCCTTCCCGCACGGCCTGATACAAACCTTTCGGATCGCGACGGGCGCAGACTTCGAGCGAAGTGCTGACGTGCACTTCAATGAACTCATCCTGCGCAAACAGCCTGCGCGCAGCGTCGCGCTCGGTGCGGAACGGCGAAATGGCCGCAACGATCACAATCAGCCCGGCGTCGACCATCAACCGCGCCACCTCAGCCATACGCCGGATGTTTTCCCGGCGGCAGAGGTCGCTCATGCCCAGGTCGCGGCACAGGCCATTGCGCACATTGTCGCCATCGAGCAGAAAGGTGTGCAGACCCGACGCATGCAGGTGCAGTTCGAGGGCATTGGCCAAGGTTGACTTACCGGCGCCGGAAAATCCGGTCAGCCACAGGCAGCGTGGGCGTTGCGCCTTGAGCGCTGCGCGGGCCTGATGTGACAACGCCAGACCGTAAGGCCGAATGGCCGGGGCTTGCATCGGCATTGACAGGTACTCATTCATAACCGAGCAACTCGTAATCACGCTGATAAACCCGACGCACCAGACGCCGGGTGCGCACCGTACAGAACTCCCGCGCCGGCATCGTTTGCCTTTCCCGCGAGCCGTTGACGTGAGGCAACTCGCCAGTCAGCCCCAACTGTTCGCAAACCAGACGAAAATCCCGCGCCAGATGCTCCTGATAACCGATGAAGTCCAGCGCCAGATGCCCCAGCGAATCGGTAAGAAAGTCGGTCTGTGCCGCAAAGTGCAATTGCCGGGCAATCGTTTCCGGATGCAGCCAGCGTGCGACAAAATCGTCGAAATCCCGGTACTGCCGCACCAACTGCTGCGCCGAATGGTCACGCGCGCTCAACTCGTTGCCACGCAAAAAGGCGTAGGCCGAATAGGCGCGCTCCAGCGGGTCGCGGACAAAGGCGAACTTGAAGGCGTTGGCGAACTGCTCGGGAATTGCTCTTCGTACCAGTACAACGGCAAGTGCCCGGGACGCCAGCCGTCGAACAACGCCGTGCAAACGCTGCTGCCGGCACATTTCGGGACATGGATGAACAGGCAGGAGCGCTGCTGGAAGGGCTGGGGAAACGTCAGGTTGGCCGACATCGACTTGTTCACCACCTGCCGATCGACCACCGACAGGCGCCCGAGCAGAAAGGCTCGCTGCGGCTTGGGCAGCAGTTTCCAGAGATAGCGTTGCAACATGAAAGCACCCGCGCGACGGGGATGGCCCCCTCGATAAAAGTCAGAGTTCAGTGAGGAACCTTAACAAGCGCGGTGTCCGGATTTATTCCGGTTTGGTCAAGAAGGGTAAAGGTCTGGATACAAACGACTGTGGGAGCGAGCCTGCTCGCGATAGCGGTGTGAACATGCGACACGGACGTCGTCTGTTGCAGTGCTTTCGCGAGCAGGCTCGCTCCCACAGGGCAGGGCCTGGAATCAGGCGATATCTTCGGCCGGCGCATCCAGGCCCATGGCGTTGAGGCGCGCGTAGTAACCATTTTGCGCCAGCAACTGATCATGGGTACCACGCTCGACAATCCGCCCCTGATCCATGACCAGAATCAGATCGGCCTTCTCGATGGTCGACAGACGGTGAGCGATCACCAGTGTGGTGCGACCCTTCATCACCTGATCCAGCGCGGCCTGAATATGCCGTTCGGATTCGGTGTCGAGCGCGGAAGTAGCCTCGTCGAGAATCAGCAACGGCGCGTTCTTGAGCAGCGCGCGGGCAATTGCCAGACGCTGGCGCTGGCCACCGGAAAGCAAGACGCCGTTCTCGCCGACCTGGGTGTCCAGGCCTTGCGGCAGTTGCGAAATGAAGTCCATCGCGTAGGCATCACGCGCGGCTTTCTCGATGTCTTCACGTGGCGCACCGGCCAGATCGCCATAAGCGATGTTATTGGCCACGGTGTCGCTGAACAGGGTGACGTGCTGGGTCACCTGGGCGATATGACGGCGCAGGTTGAGCAGCTTGTATTGCTCGATTTCCACATCGTCGATAAGGATTTCGCCCTTGTCGTGGTGATAGAAACGTGGAATCAGGTTGGCCAGCGTTGACTTGCCGCTGCCGGAACGGCCGACCAGCGCGACCATCTGTCCCGGCTGGACCGAGAAGCTGATGTCGTCGAGCACCTGACGCTCGGTGCCCGGGTAGGTGAAGCTCAGGTTGCGCACGTCCAGGCGACCGCTCACCGAATCGCGCTCGACGGTGCCCGTATCGACTTCCGGCTCGACGTCCAGTTGCTCGAAGATGCTTTCGGCACCGGCCACGCCTTTCTGGATGGTCGAGCTGACCTCGGACAATTGACGGATCGGCTTGGGCAGCAGACCTGCCAGGGTGATGTAGGCGACCATGTCACCGGCCGAGGCGTCACCGCGCAGGAACAGCACGAGGAACATCAGCACCGCCATGGCGGTGTAGATCACCAGTTGCAGCATCGGCGTGTAGATTGCGCCGGTACGGGTCATGCGCAGTTGCTTGTCGGTGTTGCTCTGGCTGGCGTTGAGGAAACGTTGCTCTTCGTAAGCCTCGCCGCCGAAGCTGCGCACCACGCGATAACCCTGGATGGTTTCCGAGGCCACATGCGTGACATCGCCCATCGCCAGCTGGATCTTCTTGCTCTGCTTGCGGAATTTCTTGCTGGCGGTGCGCACCATTACGGCGATGAGCGGCAGGATCGCGACCATCACCAGGGTCAGCTTCCAGTTCATGAACAGCAGCGAGGCAAACAGGAAGATCACCGTCATGCCTTCACGGATTACGACCTTGATCGCATCTGTTGCCGCCCCCGTGACCATGGTCACGTTGAAGGTGATACGCGAAATCAGATGACCGGAGTTATGCTTGTCGAAATAGCGGTTGGGCAGCACCAGCAGGTTGTTGAACAACTGCACACGCAAGTCATGCACCAGCCCGAGGGAAACCTTGGCCAGGAAGTAGTTGCCCAGATACGAGCCCAGCCCCTGCCACGCGGCGATCAGAATGATCAGCAGCGGGACGGCCTGCAGCAGTTGCAGGTCACGCAGGTAGGGCACAGAGGGAAACAGCACCGCTTCAGGATTGGACAGGCCATCGACAAAGTACTTGAGGATGTAGCCGAGCATCGGCTGCGTCGAGGCGAAAATCAGAAAGCCGACGATGCTGATCAGGAACAGACTGATGTACGGCCGGACGTAGCCGAGCAGGCGGAAGTAGATTTTCAAGCTCGAAGGGCTTGCGGCGGGACTGGAGTCGGTCATATCACGCGAAAGTCGATAAAAAGGACGCTGACTTTAGCACAGCTTCTTCAGGGTTCTGGCAATCGGCGAAAGGCTGTTATTGTTATGCACCTTTTCTGCATCAAATAGCCATCACTCGAATGGTCGATCAACCTCAGGAATGAATCTCACAGCATGCAACTTCGCGGCTTCAGCGGTACGTCCAATCGAGTTTTCGATTTCATTAGCCTGTGGATACTCCCCACCGGTTATTTCCTGCTCCTGTGCGCGCTGTTCTTTTTGCCGGGTCGAAGCCTTCATCACAAGTTGTTCTACGGGCTGTTCAGCATCCCGACACTGATCGCACTGTGCCTGCGCCCGCGTGAGCTCAAGGAGCTGCTGCGCGAGCCGATTTTCATCGCGGCCCTGCTGTTCGCTGCGTGGGCGTTGCTCAGCCTCGCCTGGGGGCCAGGCGGCGAGCCGCTCGGCGGAATGTTCAAGCCGCCACTGCATACCTTGCTGCTGTTTGCCGGCTGCTACCTGCTGGTGCGCTACCGCGCCGACATCCTGCAACCCTTGCTGTTCGGCGCAGCGCTGGTCGCCCTGATTGCAACCACCATTTTCCTGTTCATGTTCGCCCGGATCTATGAACCGGGGATGCGCCTGATTGGCGGCGGCGCCTTCGATAATCCGCTGCTCAGCTCTCACCTGTTCGGGTTCTTCAGCGCCTACTGGCTGAGCGTGACCATGACCTGCAAGCGCCGCCAGATGATGTGGCTCAGCGTACCGGCGATGGCCGTCATGTTCATGGCGGTGATCGGCACCGGTTCCAGAACGCCGCTGGTAGCACTGACCATGGCCGCGTTGTGGCTGTGTTTCATTTGCTGGAACCGACGTTCGGTAGGGTTATTGATCGCGCTGGCCCTGAGCGGCGCGACCGTTCTGACCCTGTTTGCGCAGATGATCATTGAACGAGGCGATTCCTACCGCCTGGAAATCTGGCAGAAAGTGCTGCACATGATTGCTGATCACCCCTGGATCGGCCATGGCTACAGCGCCAGCCTTTCCGTCGACCCCGGCAACGGTGTCAGTTTTCAGGAGCCGCACAGTTTTGTCCTGGGGGTCCTGTATTACGTCGGCATCATCGGCCTGCTGCCATGGCTGTTTTTCCTGCTATGGGGCCTGCTGAGCAGTTGGCGTCAGCGTGTACAGCCCATGCTGATCATTGCTTCGACCTGGCTGATATTCGGTATCGGCGCAGGCCTGACAGAGGGTGGCGGGATCATTTCGCGGCCCAAGGAGCACTGGTTCCTGCTGTGGATCCCGCTGGCACTGATCGCGGCGCTGAGCATCAATCAACGCGCGCGGCGCCTGTTGACCCTGCCCGTGCAAAAGCTGTCGGTGACAGGCCTTGAGCAATTGAGCCGCGAAGCCCGGATCATCGAAGAAGACGGCCTGGGCCCGAAAGTCCTGTGCCTGAGCGATGGCAGCTTCCTCAAACTGTTCCGTCGCCGCCGCTGGTACACCTCCGGCAGTTTCAACCCCTACTCCGAGCGGTTCGCAGTCAACAGCGAACAACTGCGCCAGATGGGAATTCCCACCCCGCAAGTATTGAACGTTTACCGTCTCGATGATGGCAGCAGTGCCGTGCATTACGCACCGTTGCCTGGCCACACCCTGCGTCAGGTACTGCAGAGCATTACCGCCCCGGCGGTGCGTCAGGCGTTGATCGAACGCTTCGGCAAATTCATGGCGCAATTGCATGAGAAAGGCGTGTACTTCCGCTCGCTGCACCTGGGCAACGTACTGGTACTGGAAGATGGCGAGTTCGGCTTGATTGATTTGGCCGACCTGCGCATCTACCCGACCCCGCTCAGCCTTTCGATGCGTCAACGCAATTTGCGTCATATGCAACGTTACACTGTCGACAAACGCTGGCTGTTCGAGGATCACCTCGATGCCCTGCTCCAGGGATATGCTGTGACGGCGTCCAAATCCGCAGTTGAAAACCTGCACAGGCAAGTGCTGGCCGGCAACGCCCCGGCCCGAGTTCAGTGATGATCGAAACCAATCCTCTTATTGCGCTGGCAGCCTACCTGCTGGCCATCGTCACCTCCGCGCTCCTGTTGCGCGCGGTGCCGAAAATTGCTCGGCACCTGCAGCATTCCGGCGAAAGCCGCTATGCGAGCATCGACGGTCTGCGCGGCTATCTGGCGTTTGGTGTGTTCGTGCACCATTCGATCATTACCTGGATCTTCTTGCGCACCGGCGTGATCGACTTCCCTCCGAGCAACTTCTATTCGATGCTGGGCCAGGGCAGCGTCGCGCTGTTCTTCATGATCACTGGGTTCCTGTTCTGGAGCCGCTTGCTCGCGCAAGGCCGCAACCATGACTGGCTGGCGTTCGGCGTCTCACGGGTATTTCGTCTGTACCCGCTGTACCTGCCATTGATGCTGCTGGTGTTCGTCTCGATCTTCCACTTGCAGAGCTGGCAGCTGAAAGAGCCGGGGCTGGAAGTGCTCAAGCAGGTTCTCGCCTGGCTGACGTTCGACCGCCCGGACATCAACCAGTACCGACACTCCGGCATGCTGATATCCAACGTCACCTGGACGCTGGCCTATGAAGTGTTTTTCTACCTGGCACTGCCATTGGCCGGACTGGTGTTCATCTACCGCGGCAGTTGGTTGCAAGTGGTGCTGTGCCTGATCGGCATCTACGCGCTGTACCAGATCATCGGTTGGGAGCATTCGCTGAAGAAACACTTTCTGGCGAGCTTCCTCGGCGGTATCGCCGCCGCGTACTGGATTCGCCGCCCGGCGCTCGTGGCATGGAGCCAGTCACGCCTGGCGAGCATCATCGCCGTGCTCGCGCTGGTGATTGCGTTCACCGCGTTCAGTCGGGCGTTCAAGACTGCGCCGCTGTTTTTGCTGACGCTGTTTTTCGTGATCGTGGCTTCCGGCAACAGCCTGTTCGGCGCGCTGAAACCACGCAGTATTCGCTGGCTCGGCGAAATCAGCTACAGCACTTACCTGCTGCACGGTTTCGTCCTGTGGCTGATGGTGCAACGGCTGCCGCTGCTGCTGGATATCGATGCGCGGGAAACTTCGGTGTACCTGCCCCTGGTGGCGATCTGCACGTGCCTGCTGATTCTGATCAGCAGCGTGACCTTCCTCTATATCGAGCAACCGGGCATGGCTGCCGGCAAGAAGGTTGTGCATTGTTGCGCCAGCGCCAGAAGGCGAAAAGCGCCTGCCGGAGAAAGTCGCTCGCTGAGTGCGAGCGACCATGACCTCAGTCCTTTTCCAGCGGAGAAAAGAGCAAACGCCCCAAGCCGCGCCAGGTTTTCTTGTTCCAGGGCCTTGAACGGGATCTGTGCCAGCAGTTCGCGGGCCAGCTTGCGATTGCGGTTGGCGGTCTTGAGGAACATCGAGTTCAGCGCCTTGAAGCGTACTTCGTCATACAGCGGATGATCGCTGAACAGCGCATAGGTGCGCAGAATATTCTCGATCATGAAGCGATGGTTCTTGTACGAGTTGGTGGCGTGCTTGCGGTAACGCGCCATCACCACATTCAGACCATCGATGAAGTAACCGGCGCGGGTCACCTTCAGCTCGATGTACAGGTCCTCAAGGCGAATCGTCGGATCGAACCCGCCCACCTTGTCCAGCGCCTCACGACGGATGCATCAGTGTTGGCGCCGGCGGATATGGCTTGCGCTCAAGGAACATATCGTCGAAATCCAGACGGCGGAACGGCACGTCACGGCGCTGACGCTTCTCCGGGTAAAGGGCTGCCATCGGCGTGCATCAATTCGATGTTGCCGGCGCAGATCCCGGACTTCGGGCTTGCGGCCATGTACGCCACCTGGGTGGCGATTCTCTCGGGTACATGATGTCGTCGGAGCCGAATGGCACGATCAGGCTGCCCTTCGAACGAGGCGATAGCGCCATTGAGGTATTGGTCAGGCCCTGATTCTGCTGCACACGAAAATCGAAACCGTACTGCGCCTGCAATGCGCTGATGCGTTCGACACTGTCATCCTTCGAGCCATCATCGACCACCAGCAGCTCATGTTCTTGTAGGTCTGATTGAGGACGCTGAGGATGCTTTCCTCGATATACGGCCGTGGTTGTACGAAGCGATGATCACCGTGACGAGGGCGTTGGCTCACTCATGACTTGCTCTTCGCTCACGGTCTGCTCCTTGCGGGCCTGTTCCAGGCCAGAATCGATCAAGTCCAGGTATTGCTGACGGAACACCTCGATGTCGTGTTGTTCCTGCAGGTACGCGATAAGCCTGCTCGCCCTTGGCCTTGAGTTCTTCATCCGATAGCGCGAGATAGTTGTCCAGCGCGGCGACCAGACTCGGTACATCCTTGGGTGTAATCGCCAAGCCACCGGCGCCTTCGATCAGCGGCAACATGGCCGGCACATTCGAGGCGATCACCGGCAGGTGTCCGCTCATGCCTTCGAGCAACGCCAGACCGAGGCCCTCGGCCAGCGACGGCATGATCCAGATGTCGAACGCACGCACGTATTGCAGGGCGTTTCTTGAAGCCCAGCAAGTGCGCACGCCCGCTCAGGCCCAGTTGTTCGATCTCGGCCGCCAGCGGCGCCTGCAGGCGCCTGCTCCGATGATCGCCAATTGAGTGTTCGGGTATTTGTCTTTCAGCGCGGCAAAGGCTTGTAGCAGATAGGTGTGGCCCTTGACCGATACCAACCGCCCCAGCGCGCCAATCAAACGCACAGTCGGGTCGAGGCCCAACAACTCGCGGGCTTTGTCGCGGCTGTGCTGCAAGCCCTCGGCCTGCTCGATGTCGATGGCATTGGTAATGGCGTAGGTGTTCTGATCGGTGAAGCCGCAATCGCAATCGAGCAGGTACTGTTTGACCGCCGGTGACACGCCGACAAAGCGCCAGTGCCGATCGATCAGACGCTGGGTCTGACGACGTCGGTAAAAGCGGTCCGTATTCGCCCGAAACCGTGGGAGATGCCAATGCACAGCGGCACCTTCAACCAGCGATTGAGCGCCAGCATCATATTCACCGGCTTGAAGCGGTTGCAGATCACCACATCGAACTTTTCCCGACGGCAGAACTTGTACAGCTGCCACATCGCCCGCAGGCGCATGCCTTTGAGCGACTTGTCGGAAAACTCGAAGTACACCGAACGGTCAGCCCGGCTCACCGGCTCGCCCGGCCCCGGTTTGCCGCGCAGGAACGCCGCCGTGACTTCATAGCGATCAGCCGGTAACGCCTTGACGATCTGCTCGGCCAGGTCGGCGAAATCATGGGCTTTGACGTTGTAGTCGGGTTGCAGCTGCAACACCTTGACCCGTTGACTCATGACTCTCCCCGCTGATCGCCCGTTCACGTGCTTCAATAACCAGAACAATTCCTGGCGTCTGACCGCTTTTCGAAAAAACTCGT
>NZ_JBFDVZ010000009.1:0-10329 GCF_050473925.1 Pseudomonas sp. S8 | reverse complement strand
CAGGCTGCGATCTTTTGATCTTGGCTATAAAAAACAACGTCAAAAGATCGCAGCCTGCGGCAGCTCCTACACGTTCAAAGTTCGACTTTTACCCAACTGACAGGTTGATCGAGCCAATCGGCGAACTCATCGATAAAGCTCTGCTTGAACCCCGCTTCCAACCAGTTGTTGAAGATAAATCCCAGGTTGGAAAACGCGCATTCCTGCAAGTACAGAAAGCCGTTGATGTCGTCTTCATGCCCGCACTCCGGGCAGGTGAAGTTGTCGGTGCGGCCTGGAAACCAGTCTTCGAGGCTTTCGAACAGCGCTTCGCCGACTTCGCGGCGGCATTCGGCGCACCCCGGCCTCCTCGAGAAAGCCTTTGGCCGGCGTGTAGATGCAGCGTTTGACGATGATCTCCAGACCATTGATCGGCTCGCCAAAATGCAATGCTCGGGGTGCAGCACCACCGCACGTGCGCCGTCGGCAATCGCGTACGCCATGCGATTGCGGTGCGACCGCAGGTGCTCAGCTCTTCCTTGACAATATTCTTGCGTACCAGCCAGCGCAGAATCGCCCGGCCCGGGGTTCGTGAACCGGCAGGGTGGAGATTTTCGGGACGATGATGCTTTGCGAATTCATGGAAAATCCTGCGGTATGGCTTCTGACGCCTTCGCGGGCAAGCCCGCTCCCACAGGATATGCATTCCAATGTGGGAGCGGGCTTGCCCGCGAAGGGGCCCTAAAGGCCGGCAGCTTAATCCCTGACGAAATCCGGTCAAGTACTGAAATAGCGCCCGATCAACGCAATCCCGCTGGCCAGCACCAGCCAGGTCACCAATCGTACAAACGCTTCACGCGACAACCGCATGGTCAAGCGCCGCCCGATCCACAGGCCCAGCGCCATGGCCGGCAGCAGACAAACCGCCAGCATCAACAAGGGTAGCTCGCATACACCCCGGCGAGGGCAACAGGCTCAAACGCACCACGGTGCTGCAACTGATCAGCGCACTTTGCGTGGCCCGCGCCGCGTCTTTCGGCAGGCGACTGTTGAGATAGATCGCATATAAAAAGCCACCACTGCCAAACAACGCCCCAAACAATCCGCCGACCGTGCCCATCGGCAGTGCCCACGCGGCGGACAACTGCGTCGGCCGGGTTTTCACCCACAGGCTGTAAACCGCATAAGTGCTGATGACAGCCCCATCAACAGCAGCAACAGGTCGGATTTGAGGTTGAGCAGGAAAATCACCCCCAACGTGCACCCCACCGCCATGCACGGCAGCAGCCGCAACAACTCGGCTTGGCCACATCCCGGCGCGAGGGCAGCAGGTTGCCGAACGCCGCGACGAAATCCAGCAGCACCAGCAGCGGCACGATTTTCGGACAACGGCATGAACAGAATCAGAATCGGACCCGCGACCAGTGCGGTACCGAACCCGGCAATCCCGAACACGATATAGGCCATGCGATTCCCAGTCCGATCACCACCCAGCCGCCTGCGCCCATGTCCATATCGCTCAACAACCCAACCACACTCATTGATCCACTTCCTTTATAAGCCTGAGATGACTTTAGCCAGCGCCAAGCCTTGCGACTAATATGATCAAACTCGCTCACCCCATCTCGAAAAGGCATACCTGGTGCTTTCAACCCGTCAACTGCGCTACTTCGTGGAAATCGCCGACTGTGGCAGCTTCAGTGCAGCGGCTGAACGCTTGTTCGTCGCGCAATCGGCGCTGAGCCGGCAAATCAAGGACATGGAAAGCCGCCTGCAACGCCGCTGTTCGAACGCACGCGCGTCAGCCAAGACTCACGGCGGCCGGCGAGGCTTTTTTGCCGCGGGCCAGAAACCTGCTCAATGAACTGAGCAAAGCCAGCGCGATGGCGACCGAAGTCGGCAACGGGCAAGTGGGCACTGTGCGCCTGAGTCATTCCAGCACCGTGTCGATCAGCGGACATTTATTACGTCGGATCAGCACTTATCTCGATCAGCAGAATGGCGTGTCGCTGGACATCGGCAAGCTGTCCTCCGAGGCGCAGCTTGAGGAACTTGCCGAAGGACGTCTGGACATTGGTTTGTTGCGCTTGCCGGTGTTGCGTCAGCGTGAGGGCATTCACATGGTGCCTTTATTCACCGAACGCCTTGCTATTGGCGGTACCGAATGAACATCGATTGGCTGACTCACCCGCTGTCGAACTGGCGCAACTGAAAGACGAGCCGTTTATCTCGATCCCGCATCCGCAACGTGGCGGACTCAGTTATCTATGTGCCGACCTGTGCATGCGTCAGGCTTTTTTCCCCAAAGCGGCGCGGTGATGTCACGCAAGACGACGCAGTTGCAGTTGATCCAGGCCGGATTCGGCATCGCCCTGCTGCCCGAATCAATGCAGGACATCGCCCCCGGCGGCGTACGATTTCTGCGCCTGAGCGATCCCGATTGCCAAAGCACCGTCGCCCTCGCCCACCGGCAAAACCCCACCCCACTGACTCAACACTTCATCAACACCTTCACAACCCCCTGTAGGAGCTGACGAGTGAAACGAGGCTGCGATCTTTCGATCTTGCCCTCCAAAAAAAGATCAAAAGATCGCAGCCTGCGGCAGCTCCTACAGGGATTCGTGTATTGCGTCGGAAATTAGCTTTAAACTGCGGCCCATGATTAAAGATCCCTTTGCAAGGCTCGGCCTTGACCGAGAAGTCCTGACCGTCAGCCAGCTCAACGGCCGCGCACGGGTGTTGCTCGAAGACGTGTTCAGCAACATTTGGGTCGAAGGCGAAATCCTCCAACCTCGCCCGCCCGGCGTCCGGCCACGTGTACTTCACCCTCAAGGACAGCGGTGCACAGGTGCGTTGCGCGCTGTTTCGCAATAACGCAGCGCGGGTGCGTCAGGCGCTGAAGGACGGCCTGGCCGTGAAGGTGCGCGGCAAGGTCTCGCTCTTCGAAGGTCGTGGCGACTATCAACTGATTCTCGACACCGTGGAACGGCCGGTGACGGTGCGCTGCGCCTGGCCTTCGATGCGCTGAAAGAAAAGCTCAGCGCCGAAGGCCTGTTCAGTGCCGAACGCAAAGTGCCGCTGCCGGCACATCCGCAACGCATCGGCATCGTCAGTTCGCCGACCGGCGCGGTGATTCGCGACATCATCAGCGTGTTCCGCCGCCGGGCGCCGCAGGTGCAACTGACGCTGATCCCCACCGCCGTGCAGGGCCGCGAAGCCACTGCACAAATCGTCCGCGCGCTGAAAATGGCTGATGCCCGGGGTTTCGACGCGCTGATCCTCGCCCGTGGCGGTGGCTCGCTGGAAGACCTCTGGTGTTTCAACGAAGAAGCTGTGGCGCGCGCGGTCGATGCCTGCGTGACGCCGATTGTCAGCGCCGTCGGGCATGAAACCGACGTGTCGATCAGTGACTTCGTGGCCGACGTGCGCGCTCCAACGCCCTCCGCTGCCGCCGAATTGCTCGCCCCGGATTCGAGTCACCTGATCCGTCAGGTGGAAAGCCTGCAGCGGCGTCTGGTGATGCGCATGCGCGACCGTTTGATGCGCGATCGCCTGCGCCTTGAAGGCATGGCCCGTCGCTTGCGTCATCCCGGCGAACGTCTGCGTCAGCAAGCGCAACGTCTGGATGACCTGGACATGCGCATGCGCCGCGCCTTCGAGCGCCACGCTCAATACCCCGCCGCGAACGCCTGATCCGTCTGGAAACCCCGCCTCGCCGGGCAACACCCGGGACGCCAACTGGCGATGCTGCGCCAGCGCCTCGACAGCCTCGCCGAACGCCTGCCGCGAGCCATGCGCGAAGGCCTGAAAAGCCGTCGCCTGCAACTGCACAGTCAGATGCAGGACGCTGCATGTGGTCAGTCCGCTGGCGACTCTGGGCCGTGGCTACAGCATTCTGCTGGATGAACGCGGCCACGCGATTCGCAACGCCGCGCAAACCCACACCGGCCAGCGTCTGAAAGCCAGACTGGGCGAAGGCGAACTGCAAGTGCGCGTCGAGGGACAATCACCTGACGCCTGTCACCCTCTCTTTACTGGACTGATCCATGCCGCGCTTTTTCGCTCCGTTATTCGTGCTGTGCCTGACCACCTTCAACGCCCACGCTGACAGCTACATCACCCGCCTGCTGAAACAAACCGGTGCCGGGCGGCGTGGCGGTGGTTGATCTGGGCAGCGCCGCGCAGCCACCGAAAGCCACCTATCAAGGCAAACCGGTGCTGGTGGTGAAAGAACAGAACAACTGGCTGGCGATTGTCGGCGTGCCGCTGACGGTCAAACCCGGCAGCCAGCAGATCAGCAGTGGCGGGCGCAATCTGCCGTTCACCGTCGGCAACAAGAAATACCCGGAACAGCACATCACCCTGAAGAACACTCAGCAGGTCAATCCGAATCCGGCCAACCTCAAGCGCATCGAGGGTGAGCTGGCCGAGCAGATCAAGGCTTACCGCAGTTTCAGCCCGAACACCCCGAGCAACCTGTTGCTGGACAAACCGGTCAACGGGCCGCTGTCGAGCAAGTTCGGCGTGCGTCGCTTCTTCAATGGCGAAGAACGCAACCCGCATGCAGGCCTCGACTTCGCGGTGCCGGCAGGCACGCCGATCAAGACCCCGGCGGCGGGTAAAGTGATCCTCACCGGCAACTACTTCTTCAACGGCAACACAGTGTTTGTCGATCACGGGCAGGGCTTTATCAGCATGTTCTGCCACATGTCGAAAATCGATGTGAAGGTCGGCGATCAACTGGCCCGTGGTGCAGTGGTTGGCAAGGTCGGCTCGACCGGGCGGGCGACCGGGCCGCACATGCACTGGAACATCAGCCTGAACGATGCGCGGGTGGATCCGGCGATTTTCATTGGTGCATTCCAGCCCTGAATTATGTATTGAGGCCAATGGCCTCTTCGCGGGCAAGCCCGCTCCCACAGGTTTCTCGGGTGTACATAATATTCGTGTACGACACGGACACTGTGGGAGCGGGCTTGCCCGCGAATGCGATCTATCCAATCCGAAAATACTACTGACACCCGCCCAACATCAATTGCGCCCCAATCTGACCTTACGCAAACATCGACAAGAACCACCGAATTACACGCAATAAAATTCTGCAAAATCCAGTATTTCGAGTATTCCTCTCAATTTTTTTCGACTGCTTGCCATCCTCTCCCCTCGCGGTTAGGGTTGAAGGCATGAAAACCTCTCACACCCTTATTCAGCTTCGCCAGCACCGCAGTCTGTGCCTCGTCAGCGCACGACTGCCGGGCTGAATCGCTGCGCCTCGTCCCAAGCGTTTTCCCGAACATTCGTTCCACCGGCAGGCCGCCTCTTTTCGGCCCAGACAATAAGGAATTTCCCGATGAGCATGCTCAAAGACCCGTCTTCGAAATACCGCGCGTTTCCCGTCATCAACCTGCCGGATCGCACCTGGCCGTCGAAAACCATCGACGCCGCGCCGATCTGGTGCAGCTCCGACCTGCGTGACGGCAACCAGTCGCTGATCGAGCCAATGGACGCGGTGAAAAAGCTGCGCTTCTGGAAAACCCTCGTGCAAGTCGGCGTGAAGGAAATCGAAGCCTCGTTCCCGGCCGCTTCGCAGACCGACTTCGACTTCGTGCGTACCTTGATCGAAGAAGGCCACATCCCGGACGACACCACCATTCAGGTGCTGACCCAGGGCCGTGAAGACTTGATCGAGCGCACCTTCGAATCCCTGCGCGGGGCGAAGAAAGCCATCGTTCACCTGTACAACGCCACCTCGCCGTCTTTCCGTCGCATCGTCTTCAACCAGGACAAGGACGGCATCAAGGCCATCGCAGTGAACGCCGCCAAGCTGTTCGTCAAATACGCGGCGATGCAGCCGGACACCGAGTGGACGTTCGAATACTCGCCGGAAACCTTCAGCGCCACCGAGCTGGAGTTTGCCAAGGAAGTCTGTGACGCGGTGATCGAGGTCTGGAACCCGACTCCTGAGCACAAGATGATCCTCAACCTGCCAGCCACCGTTGAATGCGCGACGCCGAACGTCTATGCCGACCAGATCGAATGGTTCGGCCGCAACATCAACCGTCGTGACAGCGTGATCATCAGCCTGCATACCCACAACGACCGTGGCACCGGCGTCGCCGCCACCGAGCTGGGCCTGATGGCTGGTGCGGATCGCGTCGAAGGCTGCCTGTTCGGCAACGGCGAGCGCACCGGTAACGTCGACCTCGTTACTGTCGCACTGAACATGTACACCCAGGGCGTTGACCCTGAGCTGGACTTCTCCGATATCGACGGCGTGCGCAAAGTCGTCGAAGAGTGCAACCAGATTCAGGTGCACCCGCGTCACCCGTACGTCGGCGACCTGGTCCACACCGCATTCTCCGGCTCGCACCAGGACGCGATCCGCAAGGGCTTCGCCCAGCAGAAACCGGACACCCTGTGGGAAGTGCCGTACCTGCCGATCGACCCGGCCGACATCGGTCGCAGCTACGAAGCGGTGATCCGCGTCAACAGCCAGTCGGGCAAGGGCGGCATCGCCTACTTGCTGGAGCAGGAATACGGCATCAGCCTGCCACGTCGCATGCAGATCGAGTTCAGCCAGGTGGTGCAGCGTGAAACCGACCGCCTCGGCCTGGAGATGACCGCCAAGCAGATCCACTCGCTGTTGATCAGCGAATACCTGCAAGCCAACACGCCTTACGCGCTGGTCAGCCACCGCCTGCAGGAAGAAAACGGCAACAGTGCCGTTGAAGTGGAAGTGGCGAGCAAGGGTCAGGGCGAAACCAACCTGCACTGGCGCGGCAAGGGCAACGGTGCGCTGGAAGCCCTGGTGGCCGGCCTGCCGATCCCGGTGGAGATCATGGACTACAACGAACACGCCATCGGCGCAGGCACCAACGCCAAGGCAGCGGCTTACATCGAGCTGCGCTGTGAACGGTGAACGTGCGGTGCACGGTGTGGGCATTGATGAAAACATCACCACCGCCAGCTTCAAGGCGCTGTTCAGTGCCCTGAACCGCTCGCTGAGCCAGCCTGAGGCGAAAGCAGCTTAAGCCTTCGCTGACATGCAAAAGGCCCCGGAGTGTGAACTCTGGGGCCTTTTTGTTTAGATCAAAAGATCGCAGCCTTCGGCAGCTCCTACATCGGACAGCGTACATCCTGTAGGAGCTGCCGCAGGCTGCGATCTTTGGCTTTTCAGGTGAACTCGAAGGTATCCGCATCCAGATTCGCCGGGAAAGCGCTCGCGATACGCCGCCAGTGGTGCCGCTTCCAGCACTGCTTTGAACACGCCGTCGGCCTCCCCCGCCGCCAGCAAGGTCTCGCCCTGGAAATCCAGCACCTGACTGTCGCCGGTATAGGCAAAGCCCTTGCCGTCGGTGCCGATCCGGTTCACCGCCGCCACGTAGCACAGGTTTTCGATCGCCCGCGCCGGCAACAAGCGGTTCCAGTGCAGACGCCGCGCACCCGGCCAGTTGGCGGTGTACAGCAGCAGATCGGTGTCCTGCGCATCGCGACTCCACACCGGGAAACGCAGGTCGTAGCAAATCAGCGGCCGAATCCGCCAACCCTTGAGTTCGAACTGCACCTGACGCTCGCCGGGCGTGTAGTGATTGTGCTCACCCGCCATACGGAACAGGTGGCGCTTGTCGTAATGCCAGACTTCTCCGTCCGGGCGCGCCCACAGCAGGCGATTGCGATGGCTGCCATCCGCCGCCTGAATGATCACGCTGCCAGTGATCACTGCATTGAGCTTCGCGGCCTGCGCCTTCATCCATTTGCGGGTCGGGCCATGCTCGGCTTCGGCGAGGGTCTCCGATTCCATGGAGAAACCGGTGGTGAACATCTCCGGCAGGATGATCAGGTCGGCGCCTCGGGCCTGCTCCAGCAGCACGTCGAAGTGCTCAAGGTTGGCCTGACGGTCATGCCAGGCGAGGCTGGTCTGGATCAGCGCCAGATTGAGATCGGGCAATGCACTCAGATCACGCATAGTTTTGCCGCTGCCTCGCGCAGCGTCTCCTCGCGTTTGGCGAAGCACAGGCGCACCAGGCGCTGGCCTTGCGGTGGATTCTGATAGAACACCGACACCGGAATGCTCGCCACGCCATGTTCGCGGGTCATCCAGATCGCCATGTCGACGTCGTTCAAATCAGGGCGAATCTGCGAGTAGTCGACCAGCTGGAAATACGTGCCGGTGACGCGGGTGAAGGTGAAACGCGACGGTGTCAGCAAATCGCAGAACAGGTCGCGCTTGGCCTGATAGAAACCCGGCAGCTCTTCAACGTGCTCCGGGTGCTCGGCCATGTAATCGGCCAGGGCGTATTGCAGCGGCGTCACGCCGCAGAAACTGACGTACTGGTGCACCTTGCGCAGCTCGGCGGTCAGCGCCGGGGGGCGCAACCACGTAGCCGGTTTTCCAGCCGGTGACGTGGTAGGTCTTGCCGAACGAACTGACCACAAACGCACGCTGATACAGCTCTTCGTGGGCCAACACGCTGACATGCGGCACGCCGTCAAACACCAGGTGTTCGTAGACTTCATCGCTGATCAGGTAGATGTCGCGCCCACGGATCAACTCTGCCAGTTGATCCAGTTCGGCACGGCTGATCAGCGCTCCGCTCGGGTTGTGCGGGGTATTGATGACGATCATTTTCGTGCGCGGGCTGAGGGCCGCGGCGAGCTTGTCGAAATCGATGGAGAAATCATCCGGGTTCAGTTGCACATGCACGCAGCGCCCCCCCGCCAACTGCGTCGCCGGTTCATAGCTGTCGTAGCACGGGTCGAACACGATGACTTCGTCGCCGCTGTGGATAACCGCCTGAATCGCACAGAATATCGCTTGGGTCGCACCCGGCGTGACGGTCACTTCGCTGTCGGCATCGACTTTCACGCCATAGCTGCGCGCGATCTTCGCCGCGATCTGCTCGCGCAGCGCCGGCAGGCCGGTCATCGGTGAATACTGGTTGTGGCCGCTGGCGATATGTCGACCGACCGCGTCACGCAGGGATTGCGGGCCGTCGAAGTCAGGAAAACCCTGGGACAGTTGATCGCTCCGGTCTGCGCCGCGAGCTGAGACATCTGCGTGAAAATAGTGATGCCGACGTTCGGCAACTTACTGGTGATCATCGAGGGGTTCCCTGCTCTACACCCGGCTCTGACGGCGGCGCGGGAGAGCCCGAGAATAGCCCATCCGGCGCCCATAAAAAAAGGGCGCTCAACTGAGCACCCTTCTTATCGCCGAACCCTGTAGGAGCTGCCGCAGGCTGCGATCTTTTGATCTTGCCTTCAAAGCAAAGTCAAAAGATCGCAGGCTTCGCCAGCTCCTACAGAAGCGGTTGAGCATTCCCACACAATTGTGGGAACAATCTACTTGATCACTTCTTGTCGCGACGTTTCTTGCTGGCTTTCTTGTTGTGCGACATCAAGCGACGCTTCTTGTTGACCTGGCGGTCGGTCAGCGTGTTCTTGTTGCCTTCGTACGGGTTTCTCGCCGCCCTTGAACTCGATGCGGATCGGCGTACCGACCAGCTTCAGCACACGGCGGTAAGTGTTCTCCAGATAGCGCACATACGACTTCGGCACTTTCTCGATCTGGTTACCGTGGATCACGATGATCGGCGGGTTCGCACCACCCAGGTGAGCGTAACGCAGCTTGATCCGGCGGCTGTTGACCATCGGCGGCTGGTGCTCGCTGACCGCGTCTTCGAGAATCTGCGTCAGGCGGCTGGTCGGCCAGCGGGTCACCGCGGACTTGAACGAGTTCTGCACCGAGGCGTAGAGGTTGCCCACGCCTGTACCGTTGCAATTGCCGAGATGAAGTGGATGTCGGCAAAGTCGACGAAGAACAGACGACGTTGCAGCTCGACCTTGACGAAGTCGCGCTCGCTCGGGGTCATGCCGTCCCATTTGTTGATCGCGATCACCAGCGCACGGCCGGCTTCGAGGGCAAAGCCCAGCAGGTTGAGGTCGTGATCGACCACACCTTCGCGGGCGTCCATCACGAAGATCACCACGTTGGCGTCTTTGATCGCCTGCAGGGTTTTGACCACGGAGAATTTTTCGACTTCTTCGTGATCTTGCCGCGCTTGCGCACACCGGCGGTGTCGATCAGCGTGTACTTCTCGTCGTTACGCTCAAACGGAATGTAGATACTGTCGCGGGTGGTGCCGGGCTGGTCGTAGACGATGACGCGGTCTTCACCGAGCATGCGGTTGACCAGAGTCGACTTGCCGACGTTCGGACGGCAATGATGGCGATCTTGATCCCGTCTTTTTCGCTCGGGCCAGGAATGCGCTTGGCTTCCTCGCCTTCGGCGACGATCTCTTCTTCTTCGCCTTCCTGCGGCTCGTCTTCGTCACGCGGGAAATCGCTCAG
>NZ_JBFDVZ010000008.1:0-18125 GCF_050473925.1 Pseudomonas sp. S8 | reverse complement strand
CATCCCCACACGCAGTGAGGTGCGTCCGTCATTGCCGGCGATAAACGCCCCGAGGCCGCAGGACAACATCTTGCCAAGCACCACCGCCACGGTGATTACCGCGATCGGCCAGGCGTATTGCAGCAGGATCATCGGATCGAGCATCAGGCCGATGGCGACGAAGAAGATTGCACTGAACAGGTCGCGAACCGGTTCGATCAGGCGCTCGATTTTCAGCAACTGCCGCGACTCGGCCATGATCGCGCCGATCAGAAAGGCGCCGAGCACCATGCTGTATTCGAGCTTGACCACCAGCAGACAAAAACCGAAACACAGGCCGAGCACGGTGATCAGCAGCATCTCGTTGCTTTCGAATTTGGCGACGTACGCCAGCAGGCGCGGCACCAGCAGAATGCCGATCACCAACGCGACGATCATGAACAGCGACAGCTTGCCGACCGTGGAAAACACTTCGCCCGAACTGACCGTGCCGCTGACTGCGATGCTCGACAGCAAGGCGATGATGCCGATTGCCGAGGATGTCCTCGACGATCAACACGCCGAAGATCAACTGGGCGAAGCGCTCGTTCTTCATCTTCAAGTCGTTGAGCGCCTTGACGATGATGGTAGTCGAGGAGATGGCGAGGATTGCGCCGAGGAACAGCGAGTCCATGGTGTTCCAGTCGAACCAGCGGCCGATTTCATAGCCGATCCAGATCATCAGGACAATTTCGAGGAACGCCGCGATAAACGCCGTGGCCCCGACCTTGAACAACTTGCGCAGGCTGAACTCCAGCCCGAGGCAGAACATCAGGAAAATCACCCCCAGTTCGGCGAGGGTCTTGATGGTTTCTTCGTCGTGAATCAGACCGAATGGCGGGGTGTGCGGGCCGATGATGAAACCGGCGACGATGTAGCCGAGCACCACGGCTGCTTGAAACGGTGAAACAACACGGTGACCACACCTGCGACCAACATGATCACTGCCAGGTCCTGAATAAAGCTGATGGCATGCATGGTGTGGGCTCCTTGTATGACGTGACCCGCCGTCAGACTTCAAAAAGCTCTGAGCGAGTTGGGTAAAAATCCGCTTTTCATGTAGGAATTGCCCTTGGGCAGGGCCTTTTGCAGGTTAACACCGCGACTTCCGGCTGGAAGGCGGTGCAATATAAGGAAACAGATCGGTCGCGGCGTGACGGCAGCCAGCCGTCTGGCGTCCCGATAACGGTGCTTTTGAAAAAGCCACCAGGCACCCGCAGAGGTGCGTCCAGCCATCCAGCCTTGATCCGTGAGAACGTTATGGAACCCGGAAACGCCCAACTGTCGATGACGGTATTGATGACCCCCGACATGGCCAACTTCTCTGGCAATGTCCACGGCGGTACCCTGCTCAAATACCTCGACGAAGTGGCCTACGCCTGCGCGAGCCGCTATGCCGGCCGCTACGTGGTGACGCTGTCGGTGGATCAGGTGATTTTCCGCGAGCCGATCCATGTCGGCGAACTGGTGACCTTCCTCGCGTCGGTCAACTACACCGCAACACCTCGATGGAAGTCGGCATCAAAGTGGTGACCGAGAACATCCGCGAGCGCTCGGTGCGCCACACCAACAGCTGCTTCTTCACCATGGTTGCGGTGGATGACCAGCGCAAACCGGCCGCCGTGCCGCCGCTGCAGCCGCAAAACAGTGAAGACAAGCGTCGTTATATGCAGGCGCAGCAGCGTCGGCAAATTCGCCAGGAGCTGGAGAAGCGTTATCAGGAGATCAAGGGCGACGCTTAAAGCAAAAGATCGCAGCCTTCGGCAGCTCCTACAGGGTGAACATTAATCCTCTGTAGGAGCTGCCGAAGGCTGCGATCTTTTGAACGATAACGCGATTACAGACTGATCGCCGTCGCCTCGAACTTCACCCGCGGATGCGCGATCCGGTCCTGCGCCCGCACCAGTTGCAGCTCATAACTGGCACACGCCTGGGTCTCCAGCAGCACTTCATGCACCGCCGCTGCGGTGAACTCGAACGCCGCCACCAGGCTGTCGCCCAACAGCACCCGCGCGAGGAACAGCCCGGACGTCAGATCGCCCACGCCCACCGGCTGACGCGGAAACGCCAGCAGCGGACGGCGCAAGTGCCAGCTTTCATCAGCGGTCACCAACAACATCTCGAAACCATCCGCCGGTTTGCCCGGATAATCCAGATGCTTGACCAGCACCGCTTTCGGCCGCGCGCCAGCAGCGCCGAGCCATCGCCAGGCAGTCGAACAGCGACTGCGGCTTGCGCCCGGAGAAACTGTCCAGCTCCAGTTGGTTCGGACACATGATGTCCGCCACCGCCGCGGCTTCTTCAGCAGAAAGTCGCTGACTTCGGCCGGCACACTGCAGCCTTTCTCCGGATGACCCATCACCGGGTCGCACAGGTACAACGCCTTCGGATTGACCGATTTGATGCGCTCGACGCCACTGAGAATCGCCCGGCCCTGCGCCGCGCTGCCCAGATAGCCGGAGAGCACAGCGTCGCAGTTGCCCAGTTCGCCAATGGCGGCAATGCCGTCGACCAGTTCGGGGATCTGCTGCGGCGCGAGCACTTCACCGGCCCATTGGCCGTACTGGGTATGGTTGGAGAACTGCACCGTGTTGAGCGGCCAGACATTCACCCCGACCCGCTGCATCGGAAAAACCGCAGCGCTGTTGCCGGCGTGGCCGAAGACCACATGGGACTGAATGGCGAGCAGATGAGGCGTACGTTTCATTCGGGTTATTCCGTAAAACGATTGAAATTCAAGCCGCGCAGTATGCGACGAAACACAGCCTGTACGACAGACCGGCGACGCAGTTAAGCTGGACCAATCTTTTGGAGTTTCCTGTTGATGCTGACCCTTGAAAACATCTTCGTGCTGATGCTGTTCGCCGCTGCCGGCGCATGGCTTTGGCACAACCACGGCTTGCGCGAGCGGGCGCTGGAGCGGGTCAAGCAGCATTGCATCAACGTCGGCGTTGAACTGCTGGACGGTAACGTCGCGTTGAAAAAAATCGGCTTGATCAAGGATGCCAGCGGCCGGCGGCGTCTGGCCCGGGTCTACAACTTCGAGTTCACCGTGACCGGCGAAACCCGGCACAACGGCATCATCACCCAGTTTGGCGCGCACAGCGCTCAGATTGAACTGGCGCCCTACCCGGCGCCGTTCGACGACACGCCACCAGTGGTCGAAGTTACCCGCCCACGGGCCGAAGTGATCGAACTGAGCCAGTGGCGTCAGGAACACAATAAGTGGAAGCCGTAAGCTAGTCCGCTTGAACTCGACATTGCGTCAGGCCTGCCTGCAAAGCATCGATACTTTGCGCATCGGCAAAGATCAGCTCTATACGCGAATCCCGTCGCCACTCGCTGGCTGCCAATCCAGTTCAGCGTTATCCACGGCATTGGCCGACACCCAGCCCTCGACGCTATGGATAACCAGTTTCGCCCGCCGCCAGTTCAGGCTCTGCAGCCATTGGTTCAGACGTTGCGTATCGAACCTCTGTCCCGGGTGCCAACGCCAGCCGATGCTCCAACCGCCCTCTTGTGCCTGACTCAGGCAGATCGGCGATGCCGGGTCGCTCCAGAGCGCCGGAATCGGTCCCGCCCCCTGCGGCACAACAAGGTTATCCACACCCGCCAGTGCTTGCGCCGTCCCCCCCCGGCAACTCGCGTAAAGCCAGTTGCGCCTGCTGCGTCCAGATCAATTTGACCGCCGGCAAACGCTCGGCGATGGTCTGCCGCACAGCCTCATCCAGACCTTCTGCCTTGTTCAGCAACAGCAGACCGGCGCTGCCCAAAGCGTCCTGCTGAGCGGGTGGCAACGCTTTCCCGGCGGCCAGTGCCTGGGCATCCAGCACTGACACACATGGCTGCAGCGCCAGTACACCCAACCACGGCGCCTCGCCTAACTGCTTGAGCAATTGCGCCGGATGGCCCAGTCCGGACGGCTCGATGAACAGCCGATCCGGTCTGGCCTTGCGCAACAAACGGCCGAGGCCGATCTGAAACGGCGCGCCGTTGACGCAACACAAACAGCCCCCGGCAACTTCGCCCAGTGCGATACCATCGCCATCGCGGGTCAGCAGCGCCGCGTCGAGGCCGATCTGACCGAACTCGTTGATCAGCACCGCCCAGCGCTCGCCTTCCGGCCGTTGGGCCATGAGCTGGCGAATCAGACTGGTCTTGCCAGCGCCCAAAGGGCCGGCGATGACATGGGTAGGAATGTTCTGCAACATGACTGGGCGTTTTCTGAGGGGATTGGACATGCGTTGGATGGGATGGTCGTTGCTGTTGATGTTGCTGTCGAGCGAAGCCTTGGCTCAAGCCTGCGTTGTGCACAGTCAGGGCGAGCGACTCGACGTCAAGGTTTGCCAGCAAAACCGCAGTATTCCCGAGAAGCTGTTCAGCGACGGGTTTCTGCCAACCGACCCTGGCCGGGCAGAAAGTCGAGGTGCAGTACGTCGATCAATGCCCGAGCGGCGCGTTCGGCGTGTGCAGCAACGCGCAAGTCGCCAATATGCCCTATCGCCAGGATATCCACTATTACGGCGTGGCTTCAGACATGGCGTATTTGAAGCCGTATTGCGAAGGCCAGAGCCAGGGTAAATGGCTCAAGCCTTGAGCCATCAACCGAGCCAGTCGAGCGTCAGCAGCAGCCGTCGTTCACCCGCTGGCAGTTGCGGAGAACGATGGATCAGACCGAAGCCTTCGTTGCCGTGCCATTTCTCGCCTTTCAATAGCGCCACGTCGCCACTGTGCAGTTGCTGGATGTTTGCCATGTCGTTTGGCTCAGCATTCGCCTGACCCAATTGCTCGCGGTCCATCGCGCCCTCCTTGAGCCACTGACTGCCGATTCCGCCATACGTGGTGATCAGGCGCACCGGCACATGATCGACGTGGAAACGCGGACACATGGCATTGTCCAGCACCCGCAGGCGCAAGCCGATACGCCGTGCCCCCAGCAGGCAGGCGAAGGCACTGACCAGCCATCCCAGATCAGCGACAAAGCCTTCATAGCCTTCCAGGTCACGGAACCCGGCGGCCAGCCCACTGAGATCAGGCTCGCCGTCTTCATCCGGCAATTCGAGGCAGAGCGACTGCGCCAGTGGCTCGTTGAGCGACAGCAACAATGCTGCGAAATCGGCGATGTGCAGCGGCAGTTGACGCTGCCAGACCGCAAGATTGACGTCGTCTTCGAGGATTCGCGTCAGCGTTTTCGGCGTCGCCCCCTGATGCTGATGACGTACTCGGTTCTGCTGCAGTTTGAGCGCCAGCATCAGGCGGCCTCATCGTGCCAAGGGCCGAACGGATCCGGCAGCGTGCGCCAACCGTCTACACCAGCAGCCATTTCTTCGTCAGTCAGCAGGCTGGCATCGAGCTCCGACTTGAGCTGTACGAAATCGATGTTCTGGCCAATGAATACCAGCTCCTGACGACAATCTCCGACACTCGGCGTCCAGTTTTCCATGATTGCTGCGGTACTGTCCTGATCCTGCGGCCATTGTTTTTCGGCACGAAACGCCACCAGCGTCCAGCGAAACCGTGGCGCATCAGGCCGCCTGCCTGCGACCAGCTGCCCGCATCCGTGACCTTGCTGGCGAGCCAGAAAAAGCCCTTGGAGCGCAGTAATTTACCGTTCGTCCATGGACGATCAATGAAGCTGTAAAAGCGCTGCGGGTGGAACGGGCGGCGTGCGCGATAAGCCGTGGAAGCAATGCCGTACTCGGTGGTTTCCGGCACATGCTCACCGCGCAATTCCTGCAGCCAGCCCGGGGCTTGGGCGGCTTTGTCAAAATCGAATCGGCGCGTGTTAAGGATCTTCTCCAGTGGCACCTCGCCCATCACCATCGGGATAATTTCCGCCTGGGCATTGAGGCGCTTGAGAATTGCCGTGAGTTCGTCGCGCGCCTGGCGGCTGATGAGGTCGATCTTGCTGATCAGCAGTACGTCGGCGAACTCGATTTGTTCGATCAACAGGTCAGTGATCGAGCGTTCATCTTCGTCGCCCAAGGTCTCGCCGCGGGACGCGAGGCTCTCGGCAGCCTGGTAGTCGAGGAGAAAATTTACGCCGTCGACTACCGTGACCATGGTGTCGAGTCGAGCAACGTCGGCGAGGCTCTGACCCAGCTCATCGCGGAAGGTGAAGGTTTCGGCGACCGGCAGCGGCTCGGAAACACCGGTGGATTCGATCAGCAGATAATCGAAACGGCCTTCGTGAGCAAGTTTGCTGACCTCTTCCAACAGGTCCTCGCGTAACGTACAGCAGATACAACCGTTGCTCATCTCTACCAGTTTTTCTTCAGCACGGTTCAGGCGGACATCGCGCTGGACTTCGCTGCCATCAATGTTGATCTCGCTCATATCGTTAACGATGACTGCAACGCGCAAGCCTTCTCGATTACGTAGTACGTAATTCAAAACTGTACTTTTTCCAGCGCCGAGAAAGCCCGAAAGAACGGTCACGGGGAGCGGAGATGACATTGGATAATCCTCATCAGATGGTGGCCGATGGGCGTGTATGCCGGATTTGGCGTAACGCACCGCGTTCTCAGGCTTCAAAACAACGTGATGGCAGAAGCTGACGCTTTAAATCGGCGGGCTCAGGCTCAATTAAAATCAATGTTATAGTATAACAATACGAATTAGCCAGACCTGCTCTTGCCCAAACGATAAAGAGCATGAAGCTGCATGCCATCTGCCCGTCGGGAACCGTGATGAAAAATGTCCTGAAATGCTCGCTAATGAGTCTGGCATTGCTGTCGGGTGCCAACGTATGGGGACAAGCGCCAATGCTCGCCAAGTGCACACACAGCGCTAACCTGCTGGCATGCGTCGATGCGCAAGGTAACGCCTACAGCGTGAATACGGTGGGCCGCACGATTTACCTGCGCGGCTTTGAGAAGGTCGGCAATCGCTACTGGGCGCAGACCAACAGTCGCTTCGGCCAACTGACGTTCTTCACCGGCATCGCCTCTGACGGTGAAGCCTGGGTCGGCTACACCCGTCGCGTTGGCTGGACGACGATCAATCGCTTCTCCAGCTCAGGCGGCAGCAGCGCGAAGTTCACCTGCAGCCGGATCACTGGCTGCTAAACCTGCACCTTGTGCTGCGCCTGCTGCCAGGCGAGGTAACTGTCGATTGGCGGGTTCTGCTGGAAATAGCGCTGCAATCCTTCAAACAACCCGTTAGCGACAGCCTGCTGATGTCGAGTTGTCACCAGACGCTGGCTGTCACGCGCATTGGAAATAAAGCCGGTTTCTACCAGGATCGACGGCACATCCGGCGACTTCAGCACCGCAAATCCCGCCTGTTCCACGCGCTTTTGATGCAATGTGGTGATGCCTTGCAGAGTGCCCAATATGCTGCTGCCGAGTTGCAGACTGGCGGCGATGGTGGCGTTCATCGACATGTCGAGGATCACGCCGGCGAGCATCGGATCCTTGTCCTTGAGATTAGCAGACTGGTCGCGCCGAGCAGATCCGCGCCGTTCTCGCGCTGTGCCATGAAGCGTGCAGTCGCTGACGTCGCACCCCCTTCTGACAGGCAATACACCGAAGCTCCCGACGCCGTCAGGCGCGGCGCTGCATCGGCGTGCACGGAGATAAACATGTCGGCCTTGTGCTGACGGGCAATGTCTACACGCTTGCGAAGGGGCACGAAAAAATCGTCATTGCGCACCAACTTCACGTCGAAACCCTTCTCCTTTTTAAGACGTTTGGCGAGCAATTGTGCGATGGACAGCACCACGTCCTTTTCCCGCTCACCCTTGGCGCCGACGGCGCCAGGGTCTTTACCACCGTGTCCGGGATCAACCACGACAATGATGTCGCGTTTAAGGTGATGGTTATTCGTGGATGTTTCACGTGGAACCACTGCGGTGCTCAGGACTTTATCGGCGTTCACCAAGTCGAGCACCAAACGGTGTCCTTGACCATCCTGCGGTGCCAAAACAAAGCTGTTCAATAGAACGGGAGTGTTCAGATCGAGAACGATCGGGTATCGCCTTGACCAAAATGCCCGGCGCGGATCGAGCGAATGGCCGTATCTGCTAACGGCAATTGACTGAAATCACCACTCAGACTCGCCCCGGACAGGTCAATGATCAAACGCTCTGGAGCACTCAACGTGAACGTTTTGTAGCGCACCGGGCCGCTCAAATCGAAGACCAGTCGCAGCTTTTCACGCGAACGCCAGAGCCGCGCATTTCGCACTTGGGTTGCTGAGACACTGAAGGGCAGAGCCAAGGCTGCGCTGGCCAAAAACAAACTGAGCAAGTGGCGTCTGTGCATATGAAAACCCGTTCATGAAAAAAGCATCGAGATTTGAATTGTTATAATGTAACATCCAATTCAGTCAACACGATGGTTCCGAACATGAATTCGCTGACACTTCCGGATATCGCCACTCAAGCCTCTCGACAAGCATTACCGCTTGAGTGGGTGGGAATGCGCGGCATTGCCTTGCCGGTATTATTGGATGGCCAACGTCTGAGCGCGAAGGCAGATGCAGGCGTCAGTCTTGACGATGGTGAGGCGCGTGGCATTCACATGTCGCGTTTGTATCTGGCCTTGGCAAGGCTTGAGCAGCAGAACCTTTCTCCACGGGTTTTGCATCAGGTACTGGACGATTTTCTGGCGAGCCACGAGGGCTTATCCAGCAATGCTTACCTGAATATCCACAGCGAAGTGCTGCTGAAACGACCCGCGTTGGTCAGCCCACTGGCGGGGTGGAAAAGCTATCCAGTGAGCATTTCTGCCAGCCTCAAAAACAAAGTGTTCCACGTGGAACTCAAGATCGATGTGCCCTACTCCTCGACCTGCCCGTGCTCAGCCGCATTAGCGAGGCAACTGATCCAGCAGCAGTTCATCGATGATTTTGCCAATAAGCCACTGCAGCACGCTGAAGTTCTGGCTTGGCTTGGATCAAGCCACGGCATCGTTGCCACTCCGCACAGCCAACGCAGCACCGCGCAATTGCACATGCATCTGGACGAGTTTATCGATGAGTTGCCCCTGAGCGTGATCATCAACGACGCTGAAGCCGCACTGGGCACCGCCGTGCAAACCGCCGTGAAACGCGCCGACGAACAAGCCTTCGCGCTGGCCAACGGGCAGAACCTGATGTTCTGCGAGGACGCCGCGCGACGACTCAATCTGGCCCTGCGTCGCTGCCCTGGTGTCAGCGGGTTCCACCTGCGAGTGATCCACGCTGAAAGTCTGCACGCCCACGACGCCGTCGCCGAAAGCCACTGGCATCGAGAACACGCATGATCCGCTGCCATTCCTTGTGCTGGGGCGCTCCGGGGCAACCGCTGACTTCACCACTGACGGTCACGCTGGAAAGCGGCAGTCTGAGCGCTATCGTCGGCGCCAACGGCTGCGGTAAAAGCAGCCTGCTGAAAGTCATCGCCGGGTTGCAGAAACCCTTGAGCGGAAAAGTCGCGCTAGGCGTCCCCCGCCAAGGAGGATTGTCATTCCTGCCGCAACAGCAACACCTCGACCGACAGTTTCCCATCAGTCTGGAAGAACTGGTGGCTGCCGGGTTCTGGGGCCGTCGATTGTCGACGCAATTGCGCGCACAGCGCCTCACTCACGCACTCGACAATTGGCACTTGAGCGGACTCGAGAAACGCCCGCTGATGGCGCTCTCCGGTGGCGAACTGCAACGCGCATTGCTCGCCCGTTTGAGTCTGGCTGACGCGCCGCTCCTCCTGCTTGACGAACCCCACGCTGCGCTCGACGAACTGGGTCAGCAATTGCTTTGGCAACACATCCAGGCCTGGCACGCCGAAGGTCGAACCTTGTTGGTGGTCTGCCACGACCTGGCCGCCGTCCGCCAACACATCCCGCAGACACTGCTGATCAAAAACCACGAATGCGTGTTTGGCGCCAGCGTCGAACTGATCCAGCAAACACCCGGCACGCAGGTGGCTTGATGCTCACCGTCGCCCACCTTTGGCAACCGTTCAGCGAATTCCTGTTCATAGCGCCGAGCGCTGCTCGGCGGATTGGTCTTGGCCTGCAGCACAGCACCGCTCGGCGTTTTTCTGATCCTGCGGCGCATGAGCCTGATCGGCGACGCCGTCGCTCACGGCATTCTTCCCGGCGCCGCATTGGGCTTCTGGTTCGCCGGTCTGAGTCTGCCCGCGCTAACGTTCGGCGGTCTGGGTGCGGGCCTGAGCATGGCCGGGCTGGCTGCGTGGATTACCCGTCGCACCGGTTTGCGCGAAGATGCCAGCCTCGCCGCGATCTACCCGATCTCACTCGCCAGCGGCGTGCTGATTCTCGGCATCGCTGGCAAACGCCTCGACTTGCTGCACTTGCTGTTCGGCTCGGCGCTCGCCGTCGACGGCCCGACCCTCAACGGCATGTTATGGGTCTCGGCCCTCAGCCTGATCACCATGGCCGTCATCTACAAACCGCTGCTGCTCGACACCCTCGATCCTCTATTCCTGCAAACCGTCAGCTGCCTCGGCCCTCTCGCCCACGGCGTGTTCCTGACCCTGGTGGTGCTCAATCTGGTGATCGGTTTCCAGGCCATCGGCGCGTTGATGGTGGTCGGTCTGATGATGCTGCCTGCCGCTGCCTCACGGTTCTGGAGTCGTCGTCTGCCGAGCCTGATTGCCATCTCCGCACTCATTGGCTGCCTGTCGGTGTGGCTCGGATTGTTGCTGTCGTTCGACTACTCGCTGCCCAGCGGGCCGGCCATCGTGCTGGTCGCGGGGTTCGCCTACTTGCTGTCCGTGGTGTTCGGACCGGTTCACGGGCTGCTGCGCCGCCCGCCTTTGCTCACATCCCAATGAGGTGTTTCCCGATGCGCGTTCTACTCGTGTTGTTCAGCTTGCTGCTGTCGATGTCGTTATCGGCGGCGGAAAAATTGCCGGTGGTCACCAGCTTCAGCATCCTCGCCGACATGGTGCATCAGGTCGGCGGCGAGCATATCCAGATCACCAACATGGTCGGCCCGGACGCCGATGCGCATACCTATGAGCCAACACCGGACGACGCCAAAGCGCTGCTCAAAGCCAAGCTGATCATCAAGAACGGCCTCGGTTTCGAACCATGGCTCGATCGACTGGTGACCAGCACCGGCACCCAAGCCCCGCTCATCAGTGCCAGCCACGGTGTGATTCCGCGCTCGCTCGATGAAGACGGTGAAACCATTCCCGACCCGCACGCTTGGCACAATCTGGCCAACACCGAGCTGTACATCGCCAACATCACCAAGGCGCTGATCGCCGCCGATCCGGCGAACAAGGCCGACTACCAACGCAACAGCCAGACCTACCTGAAACAGATCTACGCCCTGCTCGCCGAAGCCAAGACCAAGCTCGGCTCGCTGTCACCAGGCAATCGCAAGATCGTCACCAGCCACGACGCCTTCGGTTATCTCGGGCAGGCCTACGGCATTGACTTCATGGCGCCGCAAGGACTTTCCACCGAGCGCGAACCATCGGCCGCCGAAGTCGCCGCACTGATCACGCAGATCCGTCAGGCCAAGGTCAAAGCGGTGTTCATGGAAAACATCAAGGACGCGCGCCTGCTCAAGCAGATCGCCGAGGAAAGCGGCGCGCATATCGGCGGCACGTTGTACTCCGATGCCCTCGCCGCCAGTGGCCCGGCCAGCACCTTTACCGGACTGTTCGAATACAACCTCAACACCCTTTATGACGCGCTGAGCCAACCATGATCCGCAAAAATCCCTCAGGCGATCTGCCGCAAATTGCCGAGTCGGCCTACGTCGACAAAACCGCGATCATCTGCGGCAAGGTGATCATTGGCGAGAACGTGTTCGTCGGCCCCTACGCGGTGATCCGCGCCGACGAAGTAGACGCTTCGGGTACGATGGAGCCGATTACCATCGGCGCCAATTCGAACATCCAGGACGGCGTGGTGATCCATTCGAAATCCGGTGCCGCCGTGACCATCGGCGAATTCACCTCGATCGCTCACCGCTCGATCGTGCATGGCCCGTGCGTAGTCGGCGACCGGGTGTTCATCGGATTCAACAGCGTGCTGTTCAATTGCGTGGTCGGTGACGGCTGTGTGGTACGGCACAACTCGGTGGTCGATGGCCGCGATCTACCGGACGCGTTCTACGTGCCATCCACCACCCGCATCGGCCCCAACACCGACCTATCGCAGTTCCCGCCGGTGAGTGTCAGCGCCTCGGAGTTTTCCGAAGACGTGGCGCGCACCAATGTCGATCTGGTACGCGGCTACAAAGCCTTGCAGAACGAGTTCTGAGCCATGAGCAGCGTGCTGATTCGCAACGCCAGACTGGTTAATGAAGGGCGCGAGTTTGACGGCGATCTGTTGGTCAGCCATGGTCGCATCGTCAAGATCGCGGGACGCATCGACGGTGAAAATGCCCGTGTGGAGATCGACGCCAATGGCCAATGGCTGTTGCCGGGCATGATTGATGATCAGGTGCATTTTCGCGAACCGGGAGCGCCGGCCAAGGGCAGTATTCACTCCGAGTCGCGCGCAGCGGTGGCGGGTGGCATCACCAGTTTCATGGACATGCCCAACACCCAACCGGCCACGCTTACCCTCGAAGCGCTGGCGGATAAAAAGCGTCGGGCGGCGATCAACTCCGTGGCCAACTACGGATTTCACTTCGGTGTCAGTCAGGACAACCTCGACACCGTGGCCGCGCTCAACCCCTGCGAAGTGGCCGGGGTCAAAGTGTTCATGGGCGCCTCCACTGGCAATATGCTGGTGGATGATCCTAAGATTCTCGAACGCTTATTCGCCGAAGTGCCGACGATTCTGCTGGCGCATTGCGAACACACACCAAGCATCGAGGCCAATGCAGCACGTCTGCGTGAACGCCTCGGCGAACACCTGCCAGCGAATATCCATGCACTGATTCGCGATGCCGAGGCTTGCTACCGCTCCTCTTCGTTCGCAGTGGAACTGGCGAAACGTCACGGTACCCGTCTGCATGTCTTGCACCTGGACACCGCTCGCGAACTCGAGTTGTTCGAGGACAAGCCGCTCGCACAGAAACACATCAGCGCTGAAGTCTGCCTGCATCATCTACTGTTTGATGACCGCGACTATCCAACCCTCGGCAACCTGATCAAATGCAACCCGGCGATCAAGACCCAGGCCGACCGCGATGCCTTGCGCGCGGCGCTGCTGGGCAATCGGCTGGATGTGATCGGCAGCGATCATGCACCGCATACCTGGGCGGAAAAACAGCGTCCTTACACCGAAGCACCGTCCGGGTTACCGCTGGTGCAACACGCCTTGCCGGCACTGCTGGAACTGGTGGCCGATGGCGTGCTGCCGATCACCACGTTGGTGGCGAAGACCAGCCATCGCGTGGCGGATCTGTTTGCGATTCCGGATCGGGGTTATTTGCGTGAGGGTATTGGGCGGATCTGGTGCTGGTTGAGCCGCGGCCATAGAGGTGTCGCGGCAACCGATTCTGTCGCAGTGCGGATGGACACCGTTTGCTGACAAGACTTTCCGCTATCGGGTGAATACCACGTTGGTGTCAGGCAGATTGCATGGCGGGAGCAGCGCATCAACGAAAGCTGTCAGGGGCTGCCGCTGCGGTTTATGCGTTGAATGATCAGGCGTCTGACAGGACGTCTTCCCGAGCAAGCCCGCTCCCACAGGAAGTGCGCTTCCCCTGTGGGAGCGGGCTTGCTCGCGAAGCTTTTAAGCTCTTGGCTTCACAGTGCCGCAATCCTGACCCAACCACACCGCAACGGGTTTCCAGACTGCCCTTCTGGTTGATGCCGATGGCGTTGAACGTGCCGTTGGCCACGGTGGTGAACTCACGATCACTGAGGAACGTCGCGACACCCGTGCCTTGCGCTTTCGGGCAGCTGAAGCGAAATTTCCACTGATTGCCGGTGCGCTCGGTGATCTGCTGTTTGCAGCCCGACTGCGGATCGGCCAGCGGAATATCGTTGGTCGCCACTTGCTGCGGCGTCAGACAGGCACGAATGCCCTTGCCACCGATGTTGATCCCGTTCTTCTCCAGCGCCGCGCGCTGTTGCGGGGTCATCTGGCCTTGCAACTGGCGAGGATCGATTGCACATCCATGGGCTGGTCATCGACCTTGACGTTGCTCGAGGTCATTTCCCACAGCCCCGGCTGCAGCATTTGCGCCTGCGCAACCACCGGTATTGCCAAACCCAGGCCCAGCGCCAAACCCAGCAGACGAACGTTCATCGAAAAAACTCCTGATCAGTAGTGGCCGTTAGACGTCGGCCGATTGCTTCGGTTCATGCACCAATTAAATAGCGACATTCGCCTCGGAACATGGTCTGTTACGCATTGAGTCTTCAGGAGCAAGGCTGCCCCATGGATTATTTTGGACCGCACATTTTCGGCTATCTGATCGCCCTGATACATAGCCTTGGCTTGATCGCCGCGATCCACGCGGTGCTGGACCGTTCGCACCGCCCAAGGCTCGATCGCCTGGGCATTGTCGCTGATTTTCATTCCCTACCTGACACTCATCCCTTATCTGGTCTTCGGCCGCAGCACCTTCGACGGCTATATCAAGGCACGGCGCCAGGCCAACGAACAGATGCGTCAGGCAATTTCCGAGTTGAACTGGCGACCGTGGGTCGAAGAAGCCCTCACCGCCCGCGCCTCAAATGCCTATGCCTCGCTACGGGCCATGCCCAAACTGGGGCGGATGCCATGCCTGGCGAATAACGAAGTGCAACTGCTGGTGAATGGCCACGCGACCTTCGAGGCGATTTTCCAGCCATTGATCAAGCGCGCGAAGCCGTACTGATCCAGTTTTTCATCATCCATGACGACCGCCTCGGGCAGCGCCTGCGCGATCTGTTGCTGAAGAAAGCTGCCGAAGGCGTGGCGATTCATCTGCTCTACGACCGCATCGGCAGCCACGCCCTGCCCCACAGTTATGTACAGGCGTTGCGCGATGGCGGTGTCGAGGTCAAAGCCTTCGCCACACGTAGCGGCTGGCTCAATCGCTTCCAGGTGAATTTCCGCAACCACCGCAAAATCGTCGTGGTCGATGGCGTGCTCGGCTTTGTTGGCGGGCACAACGTTGGCGATGAATACATGGGCGAGAAGCCGCCGTTGGCGCCATGGCGCGATGACCCATGTGCAAGTGCGCGGGCCGGTAGTGGCCTGCATGCAGGAGTCATTTGCCGAGGATTGGTTCTGGGGCCGCGCGCACATTGCCGCCGCTGATCCTGCCGGACGTTTACCCGGAGGACGGCGTGCTCTGCCAGTTGCTGGCCAGCGGACCGGCCGACGCCTACGAAACCTGTTCGCTGTTCTTCGTCGAAGCGATCCACGCCGCAACCGAGCGGGTGTGGATCACCAGCCCGTACTTCATTCCCGATGAAGCCGTGTTCGCCGCGTTGCGTCTGGCGGTGCTGCGCGGCGTCGACGTACGCCTGCTGCTGCCATCGCGCCCCGATCACCGCATCGTCTACGCCGCGTCCAGCCTGTATGCATTCGAAGCGGTGCGCGCCGGCGTGCGGGTGTTCCGCTACGAACCGGGGTTCCTGCATCAGAAAGTGGTGTTGATCGACAGCGAAATCAGCGCCGTCGGCAGCGCCAATCTGGACAACCGTTCGTTCCGGCTGAATTTCGAAGTGATGCTACTGACCGTCGACAGCGAATTCGCCGCCCACGTGGAACGTATGCTCAACGATGATTTCGAGCAGGCTTATGAAGTTGCCAAAGAGGAAAGCCGGAGATCCACCGCCTGCAACAGCTCGGCATGCGGATCGCCCGGCTTATTTCACCGATTCTCTAGAAGCCCATCACCCTCTCCAAGGGAGAGGGCATGGTTCAGGCATCAAGGATTGTAGATGTCGTCACGGGTCCAGGGCAGTTCATGACTGCCGTCCGGATGAGCCTTCACTGCCAGAATCTGATGCAGATTGATCCAGCCCCGGGCAAACGCGTAGGCACACCCGGCCAGATACAGGCGCCAGATGCGCAGCGCCTGATCCGGCACCAGTTTCCCGGCGGCCTCGAGGTTATCCTCCAGCCGCTCGCTCCAGTGATCCAGCGTGCGCGCGTAATGCAGGCGCAGGCTTTCGACATCGACAATCTCCAGCCCGGCTTCGCTGATCTCGGCCGAGATCATCGCCAGGTGTGGCAACTCGCCGTTGGGGAACACGTATTTCTCGATGAAGTCGCCGGCACCGCGTCCCACCGGGCGGCCGTCGGTGTGCTTGGCGGTGATGCCATGGTTCATCACCAGACCGCCCTCCTTCACCGCGCCAAACAGGACTTTGCAGTATTCGGCGAGGTTGGCGTGGCCGACGTGTTCGAACATACCGACACTGACACCTTGTCGAAACGCCCGTCCTGCGGCAGGTCGCGGTAGTCGAGCAATTGCAGTTCAATCTGGTCTTCCAGGCCTTCGGCCTTGACGCGCTCGCGGGCCAGTTCCAGCTGTTCCTTGCTCAGGGTGATGCCGAAGACTTTGGCGCCGAATTCACGTGCGGCGTAACGCGCCAGACCACCCCAGCCGCAACCGACATCCAGCAGGTGATCGCCCGGCTGCAAACGCAGCTTGCGACACAGATGGCGGAATTTGGCTTGCTGCGCCTGCTCCAGGGTTTCGCTGCCCGTTTCGAAATACGCGCAGGAATACGCCATGTCGCTGTCCAGCCACAGCTGATAGAACGCGTTGGACAGGTCATAGTGATAGGAAATGGCTTTGGCGTCGGTTTCCTTGTCGTGCACTGCACGCACTGGCTGAGCGCCTTCATCTTCATCGAGCAAGGCGCTGCTCAATTCGTCGCAGACCCGGATGACCTCGCTGATCGAGCCCTCCAGTTCGAGCTTGCCTTCAACAAACGCCGCCCCCAGCGCGTCGAGGCTTGGATGGGTGAACTGGGTGACCATCGTCGGGTCCTTGACCACGATGGTGACGCTGGGCGTCGGCCCCAGATTGAACTCATGGCCGTCCCAGAGTCGCAGGCGAAGCGGAAGCTGCAGATTCTGTAAGGCCGGTGGAAGTTGCGCGAGCATGGAAAATCCCCCCTTGTTTCAGACGTCAGATCTGAGGGTAGACCATCCTTGAAAAATAGCAGGCTATCGATTTAATTAGCCGAGACTATCGTTTCAGACGCGCCAGCAGGCCGGAATGCAACCCGTGTTTTCGACACGGAAACCGGCAATGACGTGTGCGCCTTCTATATAGATGACTGCCTATTCGGCGCACAGTTCGCTGCCACTCATTTCAATGACCGTCCTTGAGCTTGAGCAATGGCTCCTGAAACCGCAGCAGCCGTCCGGCATTGCCCAACACCAGCAACGTGCTCAGGTTGTGCAGCAGCGCGGCGATCATCGCCCCGGCCGCGCCGAGCCAGCCAAATGCAGCAAAGATGACAATCGCCAAGGTCCAGCCCAGACCGATGATCACGTTAACCTGCAAGGTTCGTCGGCATTGGCGGCTGAGCCGCACACAGGTTCCGAGGCGGCGCAGATCACTGCCGATCAAGACGATATCCGCCGAGGCCAGTGCGATGTCAGCGCCGCCCGCGCCCATTGCGACACCGACCACACCAGCCTTCAGCGCCAGCGAATCATTGATGCCGTCGCCCACCACCATCGGCCGAAATCCGTTGTCGATTTCCTTCAGTACGCGGTTGAGTTTGTCCTCGGGCAGCGCCTGCGCTTCCAGCTCTTGCAGGCCGACCTCGCGGGCCAGCGTCTGCGCGACACTCAGGCGGTCGCCGGTCAGCAGCAACTGGCGACCCAGACCGAGCTCGCGCAATCGCTGAGGGCAAAGCGAGCTTCCGGTTTGACGCTGTCGGCCAGCAACAGCCAGGCGACAAATTCGCCGTTCAGTGCCAATCCGGCAATCGGCCCGTCGTGCTCGGGAACGGTGGTGGTGACGATGCCCAGTTGCGCGAACAACTCGGGCCGGCCCAAAGCCGCCTCGCCTTGGGCGGTCGTGGCGACTACACCAAGACCCTGACGCTCATGAATATCAGTCAGCGGCAGGCTCTGTTCCTGACTGACCAGCCCAGCCAACGCGCGGCTGACCGGGTGGCTGCTGGCCGCCCCGAGGCTGGCGGCCAGTGCCATTACCGAGGCCTGATCCAGCCGTGGGCTGCTGATCGATTGCAAACGCAAGGTGCCGTAAGTCAGCGTGCCGGTTTTGTC
>NZ_JBFDVZ010000007.1:0-15765 GCF_050473925.1 Pseudomonas sp. S8 | reverse complement strand
TCAGCAACGCTTCGAGACGGCCCTGGGCGATCTCCGGTTGATACGGGGTGTAGGCGGTGTACCAACCGGGATTTTCCAGCACATTGCGCAGGATGACCGTCGGCGTGAGCGTGCCGTGGTAGCCCATGCCGATCAGGCTGGTCCAGACCTGATTCTGCTCGGCGTAACCGCGCAGCTTGGCCAGCGCCGCTTGCTCATCAAGGGCCGGCGGCAAGTCCAGCGCCCGGTTCAGGCGAATGCCCGGCGGCACCGTCTGCTCGATCAGTTCAACCCGGCTGCCCAGACCGAGGCTGTCGAGCATCGCCTGTTGCTCGGCAACGTCGGGGCCCAAATGGCGGCGCAGGAAGGCTTCGGGGTCGCGTAACTGGCTCAAGGATGGCAACTGGGACAATGACGGGCTCTCTCTTGGCTGCTCGGCGTCAATGCAACACGGTCAAACCAGCATAGCAGCCGATTCCGACGCGCACGGCTTGGCGGCAGCGGGGGTTCCGGGGCATGCTGTAGCGCCTGCATCAGGCGTCCAACTTCCGGATGATCGAACCCTCATGAGCCAACTGCCCGTTCCTGCCGTTTCCAAACCTGTCATTGATGAAGCCACGATTGCCGCCGTCGGCGATGTGCTGCGCTCCGGCTGGATCACCAGCGGGCCGAAGGTCCAGGCCTTTGAAGCGCAGTTGTCGGAATATTTCGGCGGACGCCCGGTGCGCACCTTCAACTCCGGCACCTGCACCATGGAAATCGCCCTGCGCATCGCCGGCATTGGCCCGGGTGACGAAGTGATCACCACGCCGATTTCCTGGGTCGCCACCGCCAACGTGATCCTCGAAGTCGGCGCCACCCCGGGTGTTCGCCGACATCGACCCGGTGACCCGCAACATTGATCTGGACAAGCTCGAGGCAGCGATCACCCCACGCACCAAAGCGCTGATTCCGGTGTACCTCGCCGGCCTGCCGGTGGACATGGATCGGCTATATGCCCATCGCGCACAAACACAATCTGCGCATCGTCGAAGACGCCGCGCAGGCGTTGGGTTCGAGCTGGAATGGTCAGCGCATCGGCGCCACTGGCGACTTCGTGTCGTTCAGTTTCCAGGCCAACAAGAACGTGACCTGTTCCGAGGGCGGCTGTCTGGTGCTGAATACTCCGGAAGAAGCGCGGCTGGCGGAGAAATATCGCCTGCAAGGCGTAACCCGCAACGGCTTCGACGGTCTCGACGTTGATGTGCTCGGCGGCAAGTTCAACATGAACCGACGTCGCCGCAACCATCGGTCTGGGTCAATTCGCCCATATCGAGGCGCTGACCGCCCATCGTCAGGAACTGGCCCGTCATTACTTCAAATGTTTTGGCGATGACTTCGAGCGATCTATGGCGCGCAATTGCCGCCCGCGGATTTCACTCACAGCAACTGGCACCTGTTTCAGCTGGTCCTGCCGGAGCGCAAGGACGGCTTGCCGGCCCGCGCTACGTTCATGGAACAGATGCAGGCACACGGCATCGGCATCGGCTATCACTACCCGCCGATTCATTTGCTGAGTCTGTACCGCGAGCGCGGTTTCAAGGAAGGGATGCTGCCGGTGGCCGAGCGCGTCGGGCGACTGATTGTGTCGCTGCGATGTTCACCAGCATGACCAGGGACGATGTCGAGCGTTCGGTGGCGGCAGTCAAAGCCGTATTGCAGCCCTGATCAATGTAGGCGCTGCCGCAGGCTGCGATCTTTTGATCTTGCTTCAAAAACAAAATCAAAAGATCGCAGCCTGCGGCAGCTCCTACAGGGGCGAGATTACTCGTCGATGCTTTTCTGGTAGGCGGTAGCGTCGAGCAGATTGTCCAGCTCGGACTTGTCGCTTGGCTTGAGCTTGAAGATCCAGGCGGCGTACGGATCGTTGTTCAGTTCTTCCGGCGAGTCAGCCAGTGCTTCGTTGACCGCGGTCACTTCGCCGCTGATCGGCGAGTAGATGTCGGACGCCGCTTTCACGGACTCGACCACACCGGCCGCTTCACCGGCTGCAAACACCTTGCCCACTTCAGTCAACTCGACAAACACCACATCGCCCAGCGCTTCCTGCGCGTGATCGCTGATGCCCACGGTAACGGTGCCGTCGGCTTCCAGACGCGCCCACTCATGACTTTCGGCAAAACGCAGTTCAGCGGGGATATTGCTCATGCTCGGTGTCCTCAAGAAATTGTCAGCGGTCAGGCCCGCCGGAAAAGGTCAGATCAAGGTTTTGCCATGGGCGCACGAAGGTCGGTTTGACCACTCGTACCGGATACCACTTGCCACGGATTTCCACTTCGGCGCGGTCGGCAGTGGCCATCGGTACACGCGCCAGGGCAATCGATTTGCTTAGCGTAGGAGAGAAACTACACTGGTGATCTCTCCTTCGCCAACATCGGCGATACGAACCACCTGATGGGCACGTAAAACACCGCGCTCCTCAAGCACCAGCCCCACCAGTTTGTGCGCAACGCCGGCGGCTTTTTCCGCTTCCAGCGCAGCACGCCCGATGAACTGCCGCGAGGTCGGTTCCCAGGCAATGCTCCAGGCCATATTGGATGCCAGCGGCGACACATCTTGATGAATGTCCTGGCCGTAGAGGTTCATCCCGGCCTCGACCCGCAACGTATCGCGGGCGCCGAGGCCGATCGGCGAAATGCGGCACCGACCAGATCGTTGAAAAATCCCGGCGCCTGCTCGGCCGGCAAGGCGATTTCCAGGCCATCCTCACCGGTGTAGCCGGTGCGCGCATATGAACCAAGTCGCCATCGACGTGAGCTTCGAACGGTTTGAGATGTTTTGATCAGTTCGGCGCGGGACTGGGTCACCAGTTCGGCAATTTTCTGCCGGCCTGCTGGGCCTTGAATGGCGAGCATCGCCAGATCCTGACGCTCATGCAATTGCACGTCGTAACCGGCGACCTGCGCCTGCATCCACGCCAGATCCTGGTCGCGAGTTGGAGGCGTTGAACACCAGACGATAACGGTCTTCGAGGCGATAGACGATCATGTCGTCGACGATGCCGCCACGCTCGTTGAGCATCGTGCTGTAGAGCGCGCGGCCGGGTCGGTGCAGGCGGCTCGACGTCATTGGCCAGCAAATGCTGCAGCAGGCCTTGCCCTGGACACCGGTGACATCGATCACGGTCATGTGGGGAACATCGAACACCCCGCAATCGCGGCGCACCTCATGGTGTTCCTCGACCTGCGAGCCGTAATGCAGTGGCATGTCCCAACCGCCAAAATCGACCATCTTCGCGCCGAGGGCGAGATGCAGGTCATACAGAGGCGTACGCTGTCCCATGGGTTTCTCCTTCCGGGGCGTGGCGAAGGTGCGGACAGCCGCTGCACGGGGTGAAAGCCGCTAATAGAAGGCTTTCAGCCGATTTCAGCGAACGGGTCTGTCAGACGAACCGCACCGAATGCCGCGCATTGTAGCCGCATGATTCAGCTCTCACTACTAAGTGTTTCGGTGCGCCGAGCGGCGGATCAGGCCAATGACCGGTAACAGGCCGACCAACACCAGGGTCAGCGCCGGCAGCGACGCCCGCGCCCACTCGCCCTCACTGGTCATTTCCGAAGATCCGCACCGCCAGCGTGTCCCAGCCAAACGGGCGCATCAGCAGGGTCGCGGGCATTTCCTTGAGCACATCGACAAACACCAGCAGCGCCGCACTCAGCGTGCCGGGCAGCAACAGCGGCAGATACACTTTGAAAAACAGTCGCGGCCCACTGACACCGAGGCTACGTGCCGCTTCGGCAATGAGGGCCGTATACGCGCCAGACTGTTTTCCAGCGGCCCGTACGCCACCGCGATGAAACGCACCAGATAGGCCATCAGCAACGCCGCCAGACTGCCCAGCAGCAGCGGCTTGCCGGCGCCGCCGAGCCAGCCCGACAGCGGATCACCAGTTCGCGTCGAGATAACTGAACGCGAGCATGATCGACACAGCCAACACCGAGCCCGGCAGTGCATAACCGAGATTGGCCAGACTGACCCGGAACGGATCGCCGGGGTCGCGCCAGTCGTCGGGCGAAGGCCAGCAGCAATGCGACGCTGACGGTGATTAACGCCGCCATGCCGCCCAGATACAGGGTGTGCAGGATCAGCCCGCGTAACGCTCATCGAGATCGAAGCGCCCGCGCTGCCAGAACCAGACAATCAGTTGCAGGACTGGAATCACGAATGCGCAAGCAAACACCAGAGCGCACCAGCCGGTCGCCGCGAACGCCTTGATCCCGCGCAGGTGATACAACGCCTTGACCCGTGGCCGCTCGTTGCTCGCCCCGATTGGCGCCGCGCGCGCGCCGTCGCCGTACAGCACCAGCATCACCACCAGCAGCAACAGACTGCCAGTTGCGCCGCGCTGGGCAGGCTGAAGAAGCCGTACCAGGTCTTGTAGATGGCAGGTGGTGAAAGTGTCGAAATTGAACACCGAAACAGCACCGAAATCCGCCCAGCGTCTCCATCAGCGCCAGCGCCACACCGGCGCAACCGCCGGACGCGCCATCGCAACGCCCACCCGCCAGAACGCCTGCCATGGGCGATTGCCCGAGTACCCGCGCCGCCTCCATCAAGCCCTTGCCCTGCGCGAGAAACGCGTGCGCGCCAGCAGGTAGACGTAGGGATAAAACACCAGCACCAGCACCACAATCACCCCGCCGGTGGAGCGCACGCGTGGTAGGCGCAAGCCGCTGCCGAACCATTCACGCAACAGGGTTTGCACCGGGCCGGCGAAGTCCCAGCAGGCCGACGAAGACGAACGCCAGCACGTAGGCCGGGATGGCGAACGGCAGCATCAGCGCCCAGTCGAGCCAGCGCCGCCCGGGGAATTCGCAGAGGCTGGTGAGCCACGCCAGACTGACACCGAGCAGCGTCACACCGACGCCAACGCCCAGCACCAGCGTCAGGGTGTTGCCGAGCAGGCGCGGCATCTGGGTTTGCCACAGGTGCGACCAGATCTGCTGATCGATGGTCTGCACGACCAGCAGCAGGACACTCAGGGGCAACAGCACCAGCGCGGCAATGGCGAGGACGATGGGGGTACCAGCGGCGTTGGGCGGGGTGGGCCAAGGGGGTTCTCTAATAAATCGTGGGTCGGCGCAAGCGTAATGCCAGCCCCAATTGTGGCGAGGGGATTTATCCCCGATCGGATGCGCAGCATTCGTAAAAACTACGCCCGCGGTGTATCAGTACGCTTTGATTAAGGGCATTGGGGTGCTTCGCACCCCATCGGGGATAAATCCCCTCGCCACAAGGATATAACCAAGGTTTTAGTTCAGCCCGCCCGATCCATCATGCGGATCGCTTCAGCCTGTCGCTTGCCCGCCACTTCCACCGGCAAGGTGTCAGCGACGAACTTGCCCACGCTGCCACTTCTTCGAAGGTGCCACCGCCGGGTTGGCCGGGAATTCCTGGTTCACGTCGGCGAAGATTTTCTGCGCTTCAGTGTGGTCATCCATTCGACCAGCGCCTTGGCTGCCTCCGGGTGCGGTGCATGTTGGGTCAGGCCGATACCGGACAGGTTGACATGCACGCCGCGATCGGCCTGATTCGGCCAGAACAGTTTCACTGGCAGGTCCGGTTTCTGTTAGTGCAGGCGACCGTAGTAGTAGGTGTTGACGATGCCGACGTCGCACTGCCCGGCGTTGATCGCTTCCAGCACCGCGACGTCGTCGGAGAACACGTCCGTGGACAGGTTGTTGACCCAGCCCTTGAGGATCTTCTCGGTCTTCTCGGCGCCGTGCACTTCGATCATGGTCGCGGTCAGCGACTGGTTGTAGACCTTCTTCGCCGTGCGCAGACCACAGGCGTCCTTCCCAGTTCTTGTCGGCCAGCGCTTCGTAGGTGGTCAACTCGCCGGTTTAACCCTTTCGGTGGAATAGGCGATGGTCCGCGCGCGCAGGCTCAGGCCGGTCCAGGCGTGGGTCGAGGAGCGATATTGCGCAGGAATGTTGGCGTCGATGGTCTTCGAGGTGAACGGCTGCAGAATGCCCATCTGCTCGGCCTGCCAGAGGTTGCCGGCATCGACGGTCAGCAGCAGGTCGGCGGTGGCGTTTTCGCCTTCGCCTTGATCCGCTGCATCAGCGGCGCTTCCTTGTCGGTGATGAACTTGATCTTCACCCGGTTTCGCGGTGTAGGCGTCGAACACCGGTTTGATCAGCTCGTCGATACGCGATGAGTAGACCACCACCTCGTCGGCGGCCTGGGCGGTGGTGCTGCCGATCAGGGTCAGGGCCAGTGCGGTCAGAAGACGCTTGGGTGCCAACATGGGAGTGATCTCTCGGTCGGAAAATGTGGGCCAAATGATAAGGACTCACATTTACCAGCTCAATCGAACACTTGGGCAAGGAGTTACCAGATGTTGCACAGGGCAACACACCCCTGTAGGAGCTGCCGAGTGAACGAGGCTGCGATCTTTCGATCTTAAACCAAGATCAAAAGATCGCAGCCTTCGGCAGCTCCTACAGAGAGCGTTATCGACTCAGGGTTTGGCGAGCGCGGGGAGGTCGCCTGTGAGGCCAAGTGCTTCACGAACAAAGAGAGCCTTGGCCTCCGGCATCTGCTTCCAACCAGCTTCAACCCGGCGTTGCGCAACCAGCGTACCGGCAACGGGTCGGCCTGGAACAAGCGTTCGAAGCCCTCCATCGCCGCCATCAGCGCGAGGTTGTGCGGCATGCGTCGACGCTCGTAACGGCTCAGCACCTTCACGTCCGCCAGGCGCTCGCCGCGTTCCGCGGCTTGCAGCAGCACTTCAGCCAGCACCGCCGCATCGAGGAAACCCAGGTTGACGCCCTGCCCGGCCAACGGTGTGAATGGTGTGCGCCGCATCGCCAATCAGCGCCAGCCCTTCGGCGACATAGCGCTTGGCGTGACGTTGACGCAGCGGCACGCACAGCCGTGGGTCAGCGCTGAGCACTTCGCCCAGGCAACCTTCGAACGCACGCTCCAGCTCACGGCAGAACGCGGCTTCATCCAGCGCCATCAGGCGTTCGGCTTCACTCGGCGTGGTCGACCAGACGATCGAGCACCAGTCTTGCTGCCCGTCACGCTCCAGCGGCAGAAACGCCAGCGGCCCGTGATCGGTAAAACGCTGCCACGCGGTCATCCGGTGCGGCTTGCTGCTGCGCACGCTGGTAACGATGGCATGGTGCAGGTAATCCCACTCGCGGGTGGCGACGCCGGTCAGACGGCGCACCGCCGAATGGGCGCCATCCGCCGCGATCACCAGCGGCGCACGCAACTGGCGACCATCGGCCAGGGTCAGCAGCCAGTCGTCACCGGAACGACGCATCTGCTCCAGCCGTGCGTTGGCCAGCATGCCCAGATCGCAATCGTGCAAACGATCGAGCAAGGCATCCTGCACCACGCGGTTTTCGACGATATGACCGAGCACTTCGGCATGCACACTGCTCGCCGAGAAATGAATCTGCCCGGTGCCGCTGCCGTCCCACACATGCATGTCGGTGTACGGGCTGCTGCGGCGTTTGGCGATGCCGTCCCAGACGCCAAGGCGTTCGAGAATCCGCTGGCTGGCCGCCGACAAGGCGCTCACTCGCGGCTCGAACGGCGCGGCGGCATCGAACGGTTTGACGCTCAGCGGGCTGCCGTCGAGCAGCAACACTTCCAGGCCACTGTCCTGCAACGCCAACGCGAGGGCGCTGCCGACCATTCCGGCTCCGACAATCAGCAGATCTGCGCGCATTTCCATGCTTTAAGCCTGTCTCGCTGGCGGCATGCGCCGCCCGTAAAGGGTTTTAGCGAGCGCGCCAGTTAGCGGCGCGCTGCTGAAAGTGAAAGTGCCGACCCGCCGCTCAAGCATCCGGCCGCGTCCCCAGCCCCATGGCCTGACGGGCAAACCAGCGCTTGGCCGGTGGCAGCAGATCGAGACCGAGCAAGCCAATGTTGCGCCCCAGCGACACCAGCGGCTGGGTGCTGCCGAACAGGCGGGTGACCTGATCGGAGAAGCCCACGGTGAGTTCCTGATCTAGGCGCTGGCGCTCGCGATAGGCCTGCAACGTGGCGAAGTCGCCCAGCGGCTGGTCACTGGCGAGCAGCGCCGCGGCCAATGCATCGGCATCGCGCAAGGACAGGTTGAAACCCTGCCCGGCAATCGGGTGCAGGCTGTGTGCAGCGTTGCCGAGCACCGCCAGATGCGAGCGCACTTGCTCCTCGGCCTCGACCAAGGACAGTGGGTACAGATGCCGCGCACCGACCTGTTTCAAGGTGCCGAGGCGGTAGCCGAACACGCCCTGCAGTTCGCTGAGGAAATCGCGCTCGCTCAAGTCTGCCAAACGCTGCGCGTCCATGCCCAGGCGGGTCCAGACCAGCGCACAGCGGTTGTCCGGCAGCGGCAGCAAGGCCATCGGCCCTTCGTCGGTGAAACGCTCGAAGGCCATGCCGTAGTGCGCTTCGCTCGGGGTGATGTTGGCGATCAGCGCGCTCTGGTTGTACGGACGCTTGCGCACGTTGATGCCCAATTGTTCGCGCAAACCGGAACGGCCACCATCGGCGAGCACCGCCAGATCGCACTCGATGCTGGTTTCATCGTTGAGGGTCAGGCGATAACCGTCGGGCAGCGGCTCCATGCGCGTAACCTCCGCCGGGCAACGCCAACTGATCACGTCTTTATCCAGATGCTGCCACAGGCACTGGCCGAGCCAGGCATTCTCCACCACATAACCGAGCGCCGGCACGCCCTCTTCCATCGCCGACAGACGGGCGGTGGAGAAGCGACCCCCGATCGGAGACGTGAATCTGTTTGATCGGCTCGGCGCGGCGGGAAATCTCCTGCCACACGCCCAGCCGCTGATAGATCTGCCGTGAACCGAAGGACAGCGCCGATGAACGGGCGTCGTAGCTCGGCTGCCAACTGTCGCCGGGGGCGAACGGTTCGATCAGGACGATCTTCCAGCCGCGCGCCTTGGCCCCAGCCTGCAAGGCCAACGCCAGACTGGCGCCGACCAGACCGCCGCCGATGATTGCCAGATTGACTCGACTCATGCCGCGTGGGTCCGTGCTTGCGCCATCAGCGCTTCGATCTCGGCGACGGTTTTCGGTACGCCGCTGGTCAATATTTCACAACCGGTCTTGGTCACTACCACGTCATCCTCGATGCGCACGCCAATGCCGCGCCATTTCTTTGCTACGTTCTGGTTGTCCGGGGCGATGTAGATGCCCGGCTCCACGGTCAGCGCCATGCCGACCTCCAGCACCCCGCCATTCGCCGCCGACCTTGTATTCGCCGACGTCGTGTACATCCATGCCCAGCCAGTGCCCGGCACGGTGCATGTAAAACGCTTTATAAGCTTCGGTCGCGATCAATTCGTCGACCTCGCCTTGCAGCAATCCAAGTTTTACCAGCCCCGTGGTAATCACCCGAACCGTGGCTTCGTGCGCCTGATTCCAGTTTTTTGTTCGGGGCGATTTCAGCGACTGCGGCTTCCTGCGAGGCCAGCACCAACTCGTAAATCGCTTTTTTGCTCTGGCGAGAACTTGCCGTTGACCGGCCAGGTGCGAGTGATGTCGCTGGCGTAGCAGTCGATTTCGCAACCGGCGTCGATCAATACCAGATCGCCGTCCTTGAGCAGCGCGTCATTCTGCTGGTAATGCAGGATGCAGCTGTTGCGTCCGGCGGCGACAATCGAGCCGTAAGCCGGCATCTTCGCCCCGCCCTTGCGAAACTCGTAATCGAGCTCGGCTTCCAGGCTGTACTCGTACAGTCCCGGCCGGCTGGCCTGCATCGCGCGGATATGCGCCTGAGCGGAAATCCGCGCTGCTTCGCGCATCACCTTCACTTCTGCCGCCGATTTATACAGGCGCATGTCGTGCAGCAGGTGATCCAGGGCAACGAATTCGTTCGGCGGCTGGGCGCCGAGGTGCGCCTTGGAGCGGATCACGTTGATCCAGTCCATCAGGTGCCCGGTCGAACTCCGGGTTGCTGCCCATCGCCGAATACACCCGATCGCGGCCTTCGATCAGGCCCGGCAGGATGTCGTCGATGTCGGTAATCGGGAAACGCGTCGTCAGCGCCGTAATCACGGATCGCGCCTTCCTGCCCGGCGCGCAGACCGTCCCACAACTCACGTTCGGCGTTGCGTTCACGGCAGAACAGCACGTACTCGCCATGCTCGCGGCCGGGCATCAGGACGATGACCGCCTGCGGTTCGGGGAATCCACTGAGGTACTGAAAGTCGCTGTCCTGACGATAGACATGCTCGACGTCGCGGTTGCGAATGGCCACCGCGGCGGCGGGCAGGATCGCGATGCTGTTGGGTTCCATCTGCGCCATCAGGGCCTTGCGGCGACGGCTGTATTCCGCTTTGGGGATATGGGTCATGGGCAGATGGCTTTCCCTGGCACGCGATTAATGCAGCGACGGCTTGGCGGCTGGCGGCACGTCGGCTTTTCTGGTTTCCGAGAACAGCAGCAGCGGCGCGACGCGCAGATACTCCATGACTTCCATGTAGTCGGTTTCGCCGTCTTCGGACTCTTCCAGGGCATCTTGCACCTGGGAAATCGCGGCCAGATCCTGCAGCACTTCGGTCGCTTCGGTGCTGAGCATGCTGCTGTCGCGGCAGTTCAGGCCGAAACCGCTGAGGAAGCCCTGGCACCATTGGCCCAGTGCAGCGGCGCGGTCGGCCAGCGGCGCATCATCGGTCCGGCAGCAGCAGAACGACGGTCACGTCGCTGCCAGTCAACTCACCCTTGACCATTTCTTGCAGGCCGATCAGGGCGTTGCGGACGTTGTCCTGGATATCGCCTTCGAGCAGTTCGGCGGCGTCGATCAACCAGCCTTCGTTATCGAAGCCGGCGCCGGCGCAGCTGCGGCCGAGCAGCAGGCCATGCAGTTCGGCAGGCGAGACGTTGTGGCCGCTGGCAGTCAGCAGGGTGGCAAAGGCTTGGTACGGGGGAATTCGCAATGGTCATGGGCAGCTAGGCGCCAGACGGCGCTATGTCTAGAATGAAGGCCTTGTATCCTACATCGACAGACTCGCCAAGACTATTAAAGGCTGTCCGCCAGCTATCCCATCAGACAGACTCCGACTCAGTGGACACAATGGAAGACACCAACCTGCAAGCGCTGATGGCCAGACTCGAACTGCTGATTAGTCGAGTGGAGCAACTTAAGAGTCAAAACGCACTCTTACTAGCTCAGGAAAAGACCTGGCGCGAGGAACGCGCTCACCTCATTGAAAAAAACGAAATCGCCCGGCGTAAGGTCGAATCGATGATTTCGCGCCTCAAGGCCCTGGAGCAAGACTCATGAGTTCAAGCAATAGCGTTACCGTGCAGATCCTCGACAAAGAATATTCGATCATCTGCCCCAGGAAGAACGCAGCAATCTGGTCAGCGCCGCCCGCTACCTGGACGGCAAGATGGCGCGAGATCCGCAGCAGCGGCAAAGTCATCGGCGCCGACCGTATCGCCGTGATGGCCGCGCTGAATATCACCCACGACCTCTTGCACAAAGAAGAGCGCCCGGACATCCAGGCCAGCGGCTCGACCCGTGAACAGGTGCGCGACTTGCTCGATCGTGTCGATCTGGTGCTGGCGACCGATCCGGACGTCACCAAGGGCTGATTCGCCGGGCCGCTTGAGGTATACTCGCGGCACTCCCTGGGGTGCTTGCCAGTTGACGATGTCCCTGAGCCGATTTGCACTACCCTGGAGGTTGCACGTTGGGCTGGTGTGCATGTCCGCCAGACGGAAAGCCTTAAAGTCTACTGCATCCTCCACCTTGAACTTTCGGGTTCAAGGGCTAAGTTGACAGCGGTTCATCCGGGGAGCCTGATTCGAATCCGATGCCGGTTTTTGCCGGCATCGGATTTTTTATGCGTGCGTTTTCGCCCTCACCTGCCGAAGCCGAACCATGACCGAACCCGCGCTGCTGCCCCGCCCGCAACTCCGCCGCCTTCTGCGCAAGGCGCGCCGCGCATTGACCCCGAGCGAAGACAACGCCAGGCAGCCAAAGGCCTGTTCCGCCAACTGGCGCAAGACCCGCACTTTCGCCGGGCCAGATACATTTCCCTGTACCTGCCCACCGACGGTGAAATCGACCCGCGCCTGCTGCTGCGCGAAGCCCAGCGGCGCGGCAAGGCCACCTACCTGCCAGTGCTCAGTGCCTGGCCGCGAACCAAAATGGTGTTCCAGCGGATTCGCCCGGGCGACAAGCTCAAGCCCAATCGCTTTCGCATTCTCGAACCGCGAGCCAATCTGGCTCAGCAACGCAGGATCTGGACCCTGGATCTGGTGCTGTTGCCACTGGTGGGATTTGACGATGTCGGCGGACGGCTGGGGATGGGCGGCGGATTCTACGACCGCAGTCTGGCCTACCTGGCCCGGCGCAAAAACTGGCGCAAGCCGACGTTGCTGGGGCTGGCCCATGAATGTCAGAAGGTCGAACGCCTGGCGCAGGCCAGCTGGATGTACCGTTGCAGGGCACGGTCACCGATAAGGCGTGGTATGTCGCAGGGTAGACGCCGCGCAGGTCAGCGGCGTCGGGAAGGCTGTTTCAGCGCTTGAACGCGGTCGACTGTTGGACCTGCTGCGCGACTTCAATCGGTGCATCGGTCTTGCTCGTCCACAGACTTTGCGCATAACCGGTGGTTACGACGCCGAGGCCGAACAAAATAACCAAAGTCCATAGCAAATCCGGTTTGCGTTTCATCGATTGCCCCCCCTCAAGGCACATCATCACGATGACAGCAGCGGTTTCCGTTCGTAGGCCGTGCAGCAGCGTCAAGCTTTAAAGGGCCGGCATTTTGCGACAACGTGAACCCGGGCGCAAATGCTGACGTCAACCGACCGTCGGTTTGTCATAAAATTGCCCGACAACCTGTCCAATCACCGCTTGAGGAGCAAAAGACATGGCCTATTGGCTGATGAAATCCGAGCCGGACGAACTCTCGATCAAAGGCCTGGAGACACTCGGCAAAGCGCGCTGGGACGGGGTTCGCAACTATCAGGCGCGCAATTTCCTGCGGGCGATGGCGGTCGGGGATGAGTTCTTTTTCTACCACTCCAGTTGCCCGGAGCCGGGGATTGCCGGAATCGGCAGGATTATTCAGGCAGCGTACCCGGATCCCACCGCACTGGACCCCGAAAGCCATTACTTCGACCCGAAAGCCACGCCCGAGAAAAACGCCTGGAGTGCAATCGATGTTGCACACGTCGAGACCTTTGCCCGGGTGCTGAAACTGGATTATCTGAAGCAGCAGACCGCATTGGCCGAGATGCCGCTGGTGCAAAAAGGCAGCCGTCTTTCGGTCATGCCGGTGACCGCCGAACAGTGGGCCGTTCGTGCTCGGTTTGCGCTGAGAACTCTCCGGTCACGGTTTTTTACCCGAAAAAAGGGCTAGGCTTGGCGCTCATTTGACTGACATCAAGCGAGTGGAACGCTTGAACAGTCAGACTGGACGCCACAGCCGCAGGATGCCCCCATGTCGACGCACAGCCGTTCTTCACTTCTATATGCCGGTTCGCTCCTGGTGTTACTCGCCGCCGCGGGTGGCCTCGGTTACTGGATGTCGATCAGCAGCCGGCTGGTCGAGGGGCTGTCGATGGGCAACGGGCGCCTGGAAGCCACCGAGGTGCAGATCGCCAGCAAGACGCCCGGGCGCCTGGCCGAGGTGCTGGTGGATGAAGGCGACAAGGTCAGCAAAGGACAACTGCTGGCGCGCATGGACACCCGCACCCTCGAAGCCCAGCGCAATCAGGCCGAAGCCGAAGTCCTGCGCGCCCGGGAGAATCTCAACGCCGCTCAGGCCAATGTGCAGTTGCGTCAGAGTGAGCTGCTGCTGGCCCAGCAAGAGCTCGGCCGCTCGCAGTCACTGTTCAAGCACGGTTACGTCAGCGCGCAGATCATCGATCAACTGCAGTCGCGAATTGGCACCGGCAACGCTGCGGTGACCGCAGCCCGCGCCCAGGTATCTGCGGTCAGCGCAACAATCGGCGCAGCGCAGGCGCAGGTGGCGCAGCTGACCAGCGAAATCGACGACAGCCTTCTGCGCGCGCCGATTGATGGCGTGATCCAGCTGCGCATGGCCGAACCCGGCGAAGTGCTGGGTGCCGGCGGCCGGGTCTTGTTGCTGATCGATCCCAACGACCAGTACATGAACCTCTATCTGTCAGCTGCGGTGGCCGGGCGCCTGGCCGTGGGCGACGAGGCGCGCGTGTTGCTTGATGCCTTGCCCGATAAACCGCTGCCGGCAAAAATCAGTTTCGTCGCGGCCAAATCGCAATTCACCCCCAAAGAAGTCGAGACCCGCGACGAGCGACAAAAACTGGTGTTCCGCGTCAAGTTTGCGCCTGACCCAGCCCAGCGCCGTGCCACAGGCCAAGCCCGGCATGCCCGGCGCCGGCTATGTGCGGATCGCACCTGTCGAATGGCCGGCCAATCTGCAATGAGCAGCCTTGCGGTTCAAGCGAACGGTATCGCCCACCGCTACGGCAAACAGCAAGCGCTGAAGGAGATCGCCTTCAGCCTGCCCGCCGGAACCCGCTGCGGGGTTGATCGGCCCCGATGGCGCGGGCAAGTCCAGCCTGCTGGGGTTGATCGCCGGCGTGAAAACCCCTGCAACAAGGGCAACTGCAAGTGCTCGGAGGCGCGATCCAGGATCGCCGGCATCGCGACACACTCTATGCACGTATCGCCTTCATGCCGCAGGGGCTGGGCGGCAACTTGTACCCCGAGCTGTCGATCCGCGAGAACATCCAGTTCTTCTCGACGCTGTTTGGCCTGTCCAGGGCTGAAAGCGAGCAACGCATGCACAGCCTGTTGCTCGCGACCGACTTGCTGAAATTTGCCGAGCGCCCCGCCGGCAAGTTGTCCGGCGGCATGAAGCAGAAACTCGGGCTGTGCTGCGCGCTGATCCATGAGCCCGACCTGTTGATCCTCGATGAGCCGACTTACTGGCGTCGACCCGCTCTCGCGCCGGCGTTTCTGGGAGCTGGTCGACGATGTGCGCAGCCAGCGCCCGCAACTGACGCTGCTGGTCGCCACGGCGTATATGGAAGAAGCCGAGCAATTCGAGCATTGCCTGATGCTCGACGCCGGCCAGTTGATCGCCACCGGCCTGAGCCGCGAGCTGGCGGCCGTCACCCCCAGCGGCAAACTCGATGACGCCTTTACCCATTTCCAGGGTGACAGCCAGCACGACGCTCAACCGCTGGTGATTCCACCGCGCACCGGCAACAGCAACGACATCGCCATCCAAGCCCACGACCTGACGCTGCGCTTCGGCGATTTCACCGCCGTGGATCACGTCAGTTTTGCCATTGGGCGTGGCGAGATTTTCGGCTTTCTTGGCTCCAACGGCTGCGGCAAGACCACTACCATGAAGGTTCTGACCGGGCTGATGCCGGCCAGTGAAGGCAGTGCGACGCTGCTCGGTAACCCGGTAAACGCCAAGGATCTGGCCACGCGCAAGCGGGTCGGGTTCATGTCGCAGAGCTTTTCGCTGTATGGCGAACTCAGTGTGCGACAGAACCTCGAACTGCACGCGCGGCTGTTCGACCTGCCCAAAACCGAGAGCGCACAGCGCATCGAGGCATTGATTCAGCGCTTCAATCTGCTCGCGGTCGCCGACCAGCCATCCGGGGCATTGCCATTGGGCCTGCGCCCAGCGTCTGTCGCTTGGCGGTGGCAGTGCTTGCACCGCCCGGAAGTGCTGATCCTCGACGAGCCGACCTCCGGCGTCGATCCGGCAGCCCGCGATGACTTCTGGCGACTGTTGATCGAGTTGTCCCGTGAACAAGGCGTGACGA
>NZ_JBFDVZ010000006.1:0-13702 GCF_050473925.1 Pseudomonas sp. S8 | reverse complement strand
TCAGTGGCACCGCGATAAACAGCACGCCAGCCAGCCCCAGCTGTTCGACCCAGGCCGTTCGCCCCTTGCGCAGCAGCGCATGCACCACGCTCAAGGCCCAGGCGATAAAAAACGCATTCACTTCTTGATCGGCGCGCCCGGCCAGGTCCGCCGGCAACAGGCGATTGGCCAAAAAGAACACCGCCACCGCCGCTGTCAGCCCGGCCATGCTGGCGATGTTCAGCACCTCCACCACGCGCAATTCGAACGGCATCACGCCGCTTTTGGCATGTTTGAGCTGCGCTTGCCGAGCCAGATCACCAGCCCGGTGCCGATCATCGCGGTACTCGCCAGACCGCAGATGAAGTACAGCCAACGCAGGATCGGACCGGCGAAATGACCGATGTGCAAACCGTAGAAACCACTGGCGATCGTCATCGGCAGCGGCTTGTCGGGCGTGGCGCCGAGCATCTGCCGGTGACGCCGTTGAAGGTCAGGTTGCTGGCGTACTCATAGGCGATCCGGTCGGAACTCGCGCGCGACAGCTGCACCGTGGCATTGGCGTCGCCGGGGTTGATGACGTTGACCCGCGCCGTATGCCCCCCCGCCCACTGCTCGCTTGCCCGTACCAAAAAGGGTGCCAGCGGTGGCAGCAAACTCGCTTGAGCGCACGTTGCGGGGTTGGCGTTTCGGGAAACAACTCTTGGTAAAACGCCTCGCGATCAGTGCCGTAGGACGCCAGAATGCTGGCCGGCATGACCATCGCCATGAAAATCACCAGGCTGCTGTAAGTGATCATCAGATGAAACGGCAGCACCAGCACGCCGACCGCATTATGCCCGTCGAGCCATGAACGCTGGCCTTTGCGCGGGCGAAAGGTGAAGAAGTCCTTGAAGATTTTCTTGTGGGTGATGATGCCGGTGATCAGCGCAATGAACATTACCATCGCGGCCGTCGTCGCCAGCCAGCGGCCCCACGGATAAGGCATTTGCAGCTGGAAATGGAAGCGATAAAAGAACTCGCCGCCCCGGCTGTCCCGGGCGTGTATTTCTGCACCGGTCTGCGCATCGAGTGTTTTTTGCGTGAAGCTTCCGCGCTTGCCGGCTTCGGCCGGTGTGTCTTGCCAGCGCACAGTCAACGCAGGATCACGGGCATTCGGCAAATCAATCAACCAACGCGAAGCAGCCGGCGCGTGCTGCTGCAGATAGCCTTGCGCCAGGCTCAGGCTGTTCGCTGAATCGATGGCGTGCACGGGAATTTCCGGCTGCATCCAGTGGCTGATTTCATCCTTGAAATAGGCCAGCGTTCCGGTCAGGAAAATCGCAAACAGCAGCCAGCCAAACACCAGTCCCGTCCAGGTATGCAGCCAGGCCATCGACTGACGAAAGCCCTCCTTCATGCGTAGCCCAAGCCCCGCGCGGCGCCGGATACCGTCGCCAGAATCACGCTGGGCACCAGCAGACCGACCCACGCCGACCACGCCGTGCGACAGGCGAAACACCAGAGCACCGCGACCAGATAAACCAGAAAGGAAATGGTCATGCCGGTCACCACCGCTTCGGCACGACTTAACGGTAGCCACAGCGTCAGGGCGACACTGGCCAGCGCCGCAACCAGATAGCCGCCGAACACCGCCGCCAGCACCCGCGAGGTGATGGCCAGACGATAGGACATGGGAAGTGAGGCGAGTTTGCCTTTCATGTTTCGACCCTGAAACGAAAAAACGTCCAGCCGATAAAGCCGAACCAACAGGCGAGCAATATTAATGATAAATATTCTCATACGCAAAAGCATCTGATTGCCGGGCAGCGCTGCACACCCCTACAATGCGAACAGTTCTTGTTCTCTAACGCATCGATCATGCGCCCGGAGTAATACCCTTGTCGTCCGCTCATCCCGTCGAATCGCTCTACCACGACCACCACAGCTGGCTCACCGGCTGGTTGCGGCGCAGACTCGGCTGCCCGGACAGCGCTGCGGATCTGGCCCAGGACACCTTCATTCGTGTGCTCAGCGCTCGTGAACAACCGGTGATCATCGAGCGCGCGCCTTCCTGACCACCCTCGCCAAACGTGTGCTGTTCAATCATTACCGTCGCCAGGATCTGGAACGCGCCTACCTCGAGACCCTGGCGCAGATGCCGGAAATGCTTGCGCCGTCGGAAGAAGACAAAGCGATCATCCTGCAAACCTGATCGAGCTGGACCAGTTGCTCGATGGCTTGCCGCGCTTGGTCAAACGCGCCTTTTTGCTGGCGCAGGTCGATGACCTGACTTATCCGCAAATCGCCGCCGAGCTGGGCATCTCCCTAGCTACGGTCAAACGTCACTTGCAAAAAGCCGCCCTGCGCTGCTATTTCGCCCTATGAACCGCGTCCCGGATTTCTCTGCGCAAGTGGCCGAACAGGCCGTGCACTGGCTGATGGAAATGCAGCAGGGGACGCTCTCCCCGCGCCAGCAACAAGCCTGGCAGCAATGGCTGGACGCCCACAGCGAACACCGTCGCGCGTGGGAGCACATGCAGCGGGTCAACCAGCGCTTGCGCGGTGTATCTTCGCCATTGGCCCATGCCGCGTTGAACGGGCCGAAGTCCTCCAGCCGCCGTCAGGCGCTCAAATTGCTCCTGCTTCTCGGTGCCGGTTCCGCCGTCACCTGGGGCATGCGCGAGCACAATCCGCTGCCGACGCTGCTCGCCGATTACCGCAGTCCGCTGGGTCAGCGTCGCAAGGTGGCGCTGGGCACGGGCCAGCCAGTTGCAGCTCAATACCGCCAGTGCAGCGGACGTGGACAGCACGCAACGACTGATTCGTCTGCTGGAGGCGAGATCCTCCTGAGCACCACGCAAGCGTTCGAAGTGCGTACGGCACAAGGCACTCTGCACACCCGGGCGGCACGCCTCAACGTGCGGCAGTTCGCCGATCGCACGCAGGTGGCAGTGTTTGAGGGTCAAGTGGAGTTGAATGCCCAAGGGCGTGCGCCGATGTTATTGCCCATCGCCCGTCAGCTGAGCTTCAGCGCCACCTCGATCAGCGAAGCCAGGCCACTGGACGCCAACAGCGGCGCCTGGGCGGACGGCATGTTGATCGCCGCGCACATGCGCCTGGGCGACTTCCTTGAAGAGCTCGGGCGCTACCGTCGCGGCCAGTTGCATTGCGATGCGAAAGTGGCCGATCTGCTGATCTCCGGGACTTATCCACTGGACGACAGCGAGCGGATTCTGGATCTGCTGCAAATCAGTCTGCCGGTGAAAGTACGGCGGTTTACCCGCTATTGGGTCAGCGTCGAGGCTCGGGTTTAGCAGCAAGATCAAAAGATCGCAGCCTGCGGCAGCTCCTACATTGGCTCGGTGTACATCCTGAAGGAGCTGCCGAAGACTGCGATCTTTTGCTCTCGAAAAATAAATGAGCCGTTTTTCAGATCTGGCGTGACAGAGAAGAAAGCCCCTTTGATTCAACCTTCTCAGGATCAACCTTCATGCACCCCACCCGCCTCACGCCACTGGCCCGCCGCCTGCGCAACCTCGTACTGGGCGCCAGCCTGAGCTTCAGCGCTCTGCCAGCCATGGCCACCGAAACCAAGGTTTACCACATCGCTCCGGCGTCGCTGGAAAACGCCCTCAACCAGTTTGGTCGTGAGGCCGGCGTGCTGATTTCCTTCGGTTCGCAAATCACCCGCGGCGTGCAAAGTCGTGGCCTGGAAGGCAGCTACACCGCCGCCCAAGGTCTCGATGCATTGCTCGAGGGCACCGGCCTGCAAGCCCGCGCCGAAGGTAACAACGCGTTCAGCCTGCAACCGGTCGGCGACACCGCGCTGGAGCTGGACGCCTCGAAAGTCGTCGGTGACTGGCTCGGTGACGCGGCGCAGGTCAACGTGTTCGAGCATCCGGGCGCCCGCGACGTGATCCGCCGTGAAGACTTCGAACGCCAAGGCGCGACCCAGGCGCGCGATGTGCTCAACCGCATCCCCGGGGTCAACGCGCCGGAAAACAACGGCACCGGCAGCCACGACATGGCGCTGAACTTTGGCATTCGCGGTCTTAACCCGCGCCTGGCTGCACGTTCGACGGTACTGATGGACGGCATTCCCGTGCCGTTCGCCCCTTATGGCCAGCCACAGTTGTCGTTTGCGCCGATCAGCATGGGCAACATGGACGCGGTGGATGTGGTGCGTGGCGGCGGCGCGGTACGTTACGGCCCGCAAAACGTCGGCGGTGTGGTCAACTTCGTCACCCGTGCCATCCCCGATGAGCCGACGGTCAAGGGTGGGTTCCAGACAGAAACCAGTCCGTCATCGAGCCATGACGGCTTCAAGACCAGCGCCAATCTGCTGGCCGGCGGCACCAATGCCAACGGTCTGGGCGGCGCGTTGCTGTATTCTGGCACTCGCGGTGGCGACTGGCGTGAACACAGCGACAGCGAGATCGACGACCTGATTCTCAAGGGCAAATACCAGCTCGATGAGGTCAACAGCTTCAACGCCATGGCCCAATATTACGAAGGCAAGGCCGACATGCCCGGTGGCCTGAGCGTCGCCGATTACGACGCCGATCCGTACCAGTCGACGCGCCTGAAAGACCAGTTCTGGGGTCGCCGCACAATGTTCAACTTTGGCTATCGCTATCAGGAGGATCGCCGCGAATTCACCGCCAACACGTTCTTCACCAAGACTTTGCGCAGCGGCTATCTGGATCAGGGCAGCTTCCTTTCGCTGTCGCCACGCGAGTATTGGGTGCGCGGTTTCGAAACCCGTTTCGCCCAAGGCTTCGACCTCGGCCCGACCAGCCACGAAGTCGGCGTCGGTTATCGCTACATCAACGAGGCCGGCCACGAGTTGCGCTATCGCACGCCGATCAGCAGCAACCAATACCCGACCACCAACAGCCGCAACGACCGCGACACCCGCGGTGGCACCGAAGCCAATGCACTCTTCGTCGACGATCGCATCGACATCGGCAAATGGACCATCACCCCGGGCATGCGCTACGAGATGATCGAGTCGCAGCAGACCAACAATCTGACCAACGTCAAATATCAAGGCGACTACAACACCGCGCTGCCGGCACTGAACGTGCTGTATCACCTGACCGACAGCTGGAATCTGTACGCCAACACCGAAGGCTCGTTCGGCAGCGTGCAGTACAGCCAGATGCCTAACCGCGTGAGCAGCGGCGAAGTGAAACCGGAGAAGGCTCGCACCTGGGAACTCGGCACCCGTTACGACAACGGTGCATTGCGCGCGGAGATCGGCGCATTTCTGATCAACTTCGACAACCAGTACGAAAGCAACCAGACCAATGATTCAGTGATCGCCCGTGGCGAGACCCGTCATCAGGGCATCGAGACCAGCGTCAATTACGCACTGGATGACTTGAGCCCGGCACTGGCCGGTTTCGATGTATACGCCACTTATGCCTATGTCGACGCGACCATCCGCGAAGACGGGCCGAACAAGGGCAACCGCGTACCGTTCTCTTCGAAACACAAAGGCACGATTGGCGTCGGTTACACCGAAGGGTCGTGGAAGCTCAACTTTGACAGTAGCTTCCAGAGCGACCAGTTCGCCGACAACGCCAACACCTCCAAGGAAAGTGCTGACGGCAGCACCGGCAAAATCCCCGGCTACATGCTGTTCAGCAGCCGCGCCGGTTACGACTTCGGCCCGCAACTGTCGGATCTGAACGTGGCAGTGGGGGTGAAGAACATCTTCAACACGCAGTACTTCACCCGCTCGTTTGACGACAACAACAAGGGCAAGTACGTGGGTGAACCGCGCACGGTGTATGTACAAACGTCTGTAGCTTTCTAAAAGAACTGTGGCGAGGGAGCAAGCTCCGTCGCCACACTGTTCAGCAACACAAACAAAAACGGGCCTGCTTGCGCAGGCCCGTTCTCATGGGGTGGCTTGAAAAATCAGCGCATCAACTGTTGATCGCTGCCTGCTCATTCTCCAGAAACTCTTCTTCCAGCAGTGCGTCATTCGCCTTGCTGAATGGCACGATGGCGGCGCGGGGCTTGCCTCGCAGTTTGCCAAACAGGTGCTCCAGCGCGTGTTCCAGTTTTTCGGCTGCACCGTCGATCGCCTGTTCCAGCGAATCGGCTTTATGGGTGACGGAAATCGGTTGATGGCCTTTTGGCCGCGCTTCCAGTTGGCAGCGCAAGTCATGGGGACCTGGTTTGTCGCCGTTCTCGTCGCTCAGGTGGACTTCGACACGGGTCAGGTCTTCTTCATAACGGTCGAGCGTGCTCTCAATGGTTGTACGTACCCACTCCTCCAGTCGTTTACTGCTTTGAATATGGTTATCGCTGTTGACTTGGATTTGCATAGTTCATCCCTTATTTCAGCTAGCTCGCCAGAGGCCTTGAATTGAATTTCCTGACCTCCTGGTTACAACAATCGGCCCGACCGGCGAACATTTCAACCCCTGAAAAAAGATAAATATTCATTCGCAAAAAAAGCCGGACAACCGAGCAAGTCACTGGTAAGGTCGGGAGTTGGGTTGCCTGGCAACCCTGCAAAATCTGCTCACAATTGCCCGTCATTCAGCGGGTGCAAACTGCGGAAAATCCCCGCCTCCTCCACCAGCCAGTCATGCACGGCGCGCACGCCCGGATGGCTCAAGGCCCCCGGCGCATACAGCAGCACGTAGCGTTTGTGGTTGGGCACCGACAGGCCGAACGGCACGATCAACGTTCCGCGCTCCAGCTCATCGTTGAGCAACGTGCGCCGGGCAATCGCCACGCCCATGCCGGCGATCGCCGCTTCGATGGTCAGGTGATTGCGATTGAACGTGTGCCCACGCCGTACGTCGGCGCCTTCAAAACCAATCGCGTTCAGATAAAACTCCCATTCCGCATATTCATAACTGCCGCGCCAGGCGGTGATGTCGTGCAACAACGGAAAATGCACCAGATCCGCCGGCCCGTGCAGCGGAGGGCGTCCGCGCAGCAAACTCGGCGCACACACCGGGAAAATCTGCTCATCGAGCAAGGCTGTGGATAACAGCCCCGGGTAGCTGCCGTCGTTCAGATCGATTGCCAGATCAAAGTCGCCCTCGTGCAACGGCACGCTGCTGTCCTCGGCCACCAGCCGTAACTGGATGTCCGGATAGCGCTGTTGCAGGCGCGGCAAACGCGGGGTCAGCCATTTGCTGAGGAACGACGGAATCGAACGCACCCGCAGAATCCCGCTGATCATCCCCGCATCCAGACGACGCAATTCAGCATCGATGCTGCCGTAGGCCTCATTGACGGTGATGGCCAGCCGCTGGCCTTCCGCACTCAACTCGACCCCCCGCGCCCGGCGATGGAACAGGCGAAAACCAAGACGCTCTTCCAACTGACGAATCTGCTGGCTGACCGCCCCCGGAGTGATGTGCAGCTCTTCCGCGCAACGGTGTGAACGACAGGTGCCGCGCGGCACAGGAAAACACCTGCAGCCAGACATAGGTCTGGGCGTGCAATTGACGACTCATCGTTTAGTCCTGCTAAAGGCTTTCTTAGGAAGTTTCGTTGGTCACGTAGGACCGAGGTGGGCAGTATCGCCGACATTGCGCTTGTCCTACAAAAAATGGCAGCGATTCCTACTCCATTGCTTGTAAGGGTTTAGCATGGCTATCAGTGTTTTCGATCTATTCAAAGTCGGCATCGGTCCGTCCAGTTCCCACACCGTCGGCCCGATGCGCGCCGCCGCGACCTTCGCCCAGGCGCTGATCGAGCAGCACTTGCTCAACGATGTGCGTCGGGTGGAAATCCGTTTGTACGGCTCGCTGTCGGCCACCGGCGTCGGCCACGCCACCGACCGCGCCACGGTCATGGGCCTGATGGGCGAATGGCCGGACAGCATTGATCCCTCGACCATCGACCCACGCATCCAGCAACTGCGCGAAAGTGGTCTGCTGTCTCTGGCCGGTCACAGAGAAATTTCCTTCAACTGGCAGCACGATCTCCTGCTGCTGGACGAAAGCCTGCCCTACCACCCCAACGCCATGTCGCTGACAGCCTTTGGCGAAAGCGTCGAGCTGTTTACGCAAACGTACTACTCGATTGGCGGCGGTTTCATCATCGAAGCGGCGCAAGCCGAGTCCGGTGTGGCGCCGGCCGGCGACGTGGTGTTGCCGTACGATTTTTCCAGCGCCGCCGAACTGCTCAGCCTGTGCAAGCAGCACAACTTGCGCGTGTCGGAGCTGATGATGGCCAACGAACGGGCCTGGCGCAGCGACGCTGAAATCCGTAACGGCCTGCTGCACATCTGGTCGGTGATGCGCGAGTGTGTCGAACAGGGCCTGCGCCACGAAGGCATCCTGCCCGGTGGGCTGAACGTGCCGCGCCGCGCGGCGAAATTGCACCGCAGCCTGCTGGAAATCGGCAAGCCGAATGTCATCAGTTCGACGCTGTCGGCGATGGAGTGGGTCAACCTTTTCGCCCTCGCCGTTAACGAAGAGAACGCTGCCGGCGGGCGCATGGTGACCGCGCCGACCAATGGCGCGGCCGGGATCATTCCGGCGGTGCTGCACTACTACATGAAATTCAACCCGGACGCGTCTGACGATGACGTGGTCGCGTTCTTCATGGGCGCCGCTGCTGTCGGCATTCTGTGCAAGAAAAATGCCTCGATCTCCGGCGCTGAAGTCGGCTGCCAGGGCGAGGTCGGTTCGGCCTGCGCCATGGCCGCGGCGGGCCTCGCTGAAGTGCTGGGTGCGACTCCGGAACAACTGGAAAACGCCGCCGAAATCGGCCTGGAACACAACCTCGGCCTGACCTGCGACCCGGTCGGCGGCCTGGTACAGGTGCCGTGCATCGAACGCAATGCCATTGCCGCGGTGAAAGCGATCAATGCCACACAAATGGCCCTGCGCGGCGACGGCAAACACTTCATTTCCCTCGACCGGGTGATCCGCACCATGCGCGACACCGGCGCCGACATGCACGACAAATACAAAGAGACTTCACGGGGCGGCCTGGCCGTGAGCTGGGTGGAGTGCTGACGCGCATTCCCTGACCGCCCCGGCAGGCCGCAACTTGCGGCCTGCCAACCGTGAGCCCGAGCAAAAATAATAACGAGGCAAAAACGATGACCGATGTACGTACACCTGCTGCCGAAAATCCCGCTGTAGATCGCACACGCAACACCGAAACCGCTCACAAGGGCTGGAGCAAATCCGACACCACCTGGATGCTCGGTCTGTACGGCACCGCGATTGGTGCCGGCACATTGTTCTTGCCGATCAATGCCGGCGTTGGCGGTTTCTGGCCGTTGCTGATTCTGGCGCTGCTGGCCTTCCCGATGACCTTCTTCGCTCACCGAGGCCTGACCCGCTTCGTGCTGTCCGGGCGTTCCGGCGACATCACCGAAGTCGTCGAAGAACACTTCGGTAACGGCGCCGGCAAGCTGATTACCCTGCTGTATTTCTTTGCGATTTTTCCGATCCTGCTGGTGTACAGCGTGGCGCTGACCAACACCCTGAGCAGTTTTCTCGAACACCAGTTGCACATCGCCCCGCCACCACGGGCAATCCTGTCGCTGGTGCTGATCCTCGGCCTGATGGCGATCGTGCGCTGCGGCCAGAACGTGATCGTCAAAGCCATGAGCGTGCTGGTTTACCCGTTCGTCGCCGCGCTGCTGTTACTCGGCCTCAGTCTGATTCCGAACTGGAACGGCGCGTTCTTCGCCAGCGCTCAAGAGGCAATGCCGTTATCGACGTTCCTCAAGACCCTGTGGCTGGCGATCCCGGTGATGGTGTTCTCGTTCAACCATTCGCCGATCATCTCCGCCTTCGCGGTCGATCAGAAGCAGCGTTACGGCGCGGAGGCCGAACGCAAGAGCAGCGGCATCCTCGCCATGGCCCACGGCATGATGGTGCTGACGGTAATGTTCTTCTGTTTCAGTTGCGTGCTGGCGCTGTCGCCAGCGGATCTGGCGGCCGCGAAAGCGCAGAACATTTCGATCCTGTCGTACCTGGCCAACCACTTCCAGACCCCGGTCATCGCCTACGCCGCGCCGCTGATTGCGTTGGTGGCGATCACCAAATCCTTCCTCGGCCACTACATCGGCGCCAGCGAAGGCTTTCAGGGCATGATCGTCAAGAGCCTGCGCGGCCGTGGCAAGGTGATGTCGGCGAGCTGGCTGAACCGTGCGACCGCGCTGTTCATGATCCTCAGCTGCTGGGCCGTGGCGACGTTCAACCCGAGCATCCTCGGCATGATCGAAACCCTCGGCGGGCCAGTGATTGCCTGCCTGTTGTTCCTGATGCCGATGTACGCCATCCGCCGTGTGCCAGCCTTGCGCCAGTACTCGGGACAGGCGTCCAACGTGTTCGTGGTGCTGATCGGCCTGATTGCACTGTCGGCGATCATCTACTCGGTTCTGCCCTGAAACGGGCCACAAATGACAAAGGCGAGCCATGGGCTCGCCTTTTTTATGCCGTATCCATTGTCCAACAATTTTCCCGGCACAGCCCTTGCTATGACCTGTGCAGGAGCTGCCGCAGGCTGCGATCTTTTGATCTTTGTGACCGAAATCAAAACACTGAAGATCAAAAGATCGCAGCCTGCGGCAGCTCCTACATAAGCAACAACACAGGCCACGGAATGGCCGATGGTCCGGTATGGCGAACCAACCCGATCACGGCCGGTCAACAACTGCACGTTCAATCAGGCGGTGACGCATCATGGACAACCCTTTTCAGATCATTACCGATGCCTTCGCGCCGGACTATCAGATCAACCTGAGCATTCAGGGGCTGGACGGCAGCATCATGCTGACCCTGTCCAACAGCGGCCGGATCGTGGCCAAACGGATGATCAGCGCCGAACAGCGCAACGACCCGGTACGGCTTAAGCGGCTGGTGCAAAGCATTCAATTCGGCATTGCCATCGAACAGGGCCACAGTGCCATGGCGATCCTCGAAGCGATGACCAGCGGCGACGGGCTGCCCCCGCCACCGCAGCAAAACAACGGCCAGCCTCGGCCATCGATGGGACTTTAAAGCTCGCCCTTCTCGATCTCGGGGTGTTCACCGGAACCGGCGCCGAGTTTGCGTTGCGGTTTTTCGATCTTCACCGACGGGAATTGCGACGAGGCGTAGCGCACCACCAGAATCGAGAACGCCAGCAGCAGAATGCCGCCGCACAGGTAGATGATGCCCATGTCCGGCGGGTTGTGGTGCGAGACGTTGGAGATCAGCAGGCGAGTCAGCGCAGTGATCGCCACGTAGATCAGGGAAGCGCACTGGCATGTGGTTGGTCTTGAAGTAAATCCCGACCATTGCGCCCAGTTCCAGATAGATGAACAGCAACAGAATGTCATCGATCTTGATGTGGCCTTCTTCGAGCATGCCGAGAAACTCCATCACCGCCGCCCACGCGGTCACCGCACCGATGGCGAACAGCGCCAGGTAGTGGAAGGTCTCGACAAACAGGTTGCCCAGGGACTCGGCCAGTTGATGCACGTTTTGCCGCAATTTCTCGGCCCAGTTGATTTTCACGATGATGTTCCTTAGCCCGATGCGAGCGGATGATGCCGGTTGGACGTGACGGTTTTCCGTATGCGCTGTGCGCCATGCAGAAACGAGGCCACGCATCATGGCGAGACGGCATGAAACCTGCGCCGTGGCGTTTGGTCGCACCGTTGAACAGACACCGTCGACAGGAATGATTGTGACGATCCAACTAAAGTTTCTTGATAAGTTCGTTACGCTGAAAAGGCATTAGCTTATAAATGAAATATTATTAACCGGGTCATTCTGTGAACTCGCGCACACTCCCCCCGGTAATTCACCAGTTAGTTATCGAATAAATGACTCGTGTAATTATTTCCAGAGCAGGCCCATCAGCGAAGCTTTAACGGCCGCGGCGATTTTGTTTTGGCAACCGAGTTTCTTCAGGCAATGGTTTATATGGAAGTTTACGGTCCTTTTGCTGATGCCGAGGATCACCGAAACATCGTCCGATGACTTTCCGTCAGCGGTCCATTGCAGAATTTCCTTTTCCCTTTGCGACAGTTCTATCGGTACCGGGATTACCGAATCGGCGCCGCGCATTTGCAGGCGCGTCAGGCCCAGATGGGTGATCTGGGCCAGCCATGAAAGCTCTGCCTGCTTGGTTTCGAGTTCCAGTGCGGTGATCGCTTCGCTGCCCCGGGCAAACGTCACCAGCCCTTGAGTTTCGCTGTTCAGCAGCGTCTGCCCCCAACCTTCGCAGATTCCATGAGCATGCGCTTCCTGCCAGAACTCGGGCGCCTGAGCCTTGAGTTCAGAGTCCCACAGCACCGGTTTCACGCTGCGCATTGCGCGCATCACGTAAGGGTCGATGTCCAGGTAACGATTGGCGGAATAGGCAGCTTGCCAGGCCGGCGAATAGTTATTGGCGAGAAACAGGCAAGGTTTGGTGATGGGGAAGAGCCTGCGTGAACCATAGGCCACATAATCAAACTCCAACTGCCTGGCAACGGTCTTGATATTGTCGAACAACAACTCGACATCCGTTGCAGACATGGCGTTTTCCAACAGTTCAGCCTGCCAATATGACATAGAGATTCCTTTCCCACAGTTATTGCTGTCGGCCTCTTGCCAACATGCCTAGCATATTTCCAAATGTTTCCGCTAGCTGTCAAGGGTGACAGGTAGTCTGCGAGCGCAGTGTGCACTTTAATCGCCACCCAACCAATCACTAAACGGAATCTGTGATGGATTACTTGTCAGGACGTTATGACCAGTTGACGACAGTAAAGCGTCAACGCTTGGCTCAATATCGCTATCAGGTCTTTGTCGAACGCCTCGGCTGGCAATTATCAACACCGGACGATTTCGAGTTTGATCAGTTCGACCACAGCGGCACCCATTACATCGTTGCGCAAGAAGAAGACGGCAACATCAAAGGTTGCGCACGCCTGTTGCCGACCACCCAGCCGTATTTGCTGAGTGAGGTGTTCACCGCGTTGCTCGGTGACCAGCCTGCACCGTGCGGTGATGACATCTGGGAGCTGTCGCGCTTCACCTCACTGGACCTTGATGCCGAGGGCGGCAAAAACGAACAAGTGATGTCCGACGAAAATACCGTCGGCCTGTTCATGGCCACGCTCGAGTACGCCCGAACCTGCGGCGTTTCACATCTGGTGTCGGTGTCCCCGATTGCCATCGGCCGCCTGCTCAAACGCGGCGGCATTGACTACAAATGGCTGGCGCCGCCACAGGTCCTGGACAACCGAACCCTCGGCGCCTGCTACATCACGGTGCAGTAAAACTGCCCGACACGCGATAACAAAAAAACACATCAACTGAAGCTGCCGACACGCGTCGAGCAGCACCTTTCGGTGTGGGTCGATTTCACGCCATGGATAGCAACTGCCTTACAACCAACGTTCAACACAGAGGGATGATCATGATCGACATGCACAGGAAAGTTGCCAAAGACATCGTCCACAAGGGCCACGACGACGATGTGCTGATTTACGACGCTCACCACTTGCTGCCGGCCTGGTTGCCTGCCGCCATCGTGCAACGGGCGAACCTTGATCCGATGGATCTGGAGGTTATCAATCAGGCCTATCGGTTGGACAGCGAGCGACTGGTGCTGCGTTCACTGCCAACCATCATCGACCTGCAGGCGCTCGAACAGGTGGGCCTGTCGGACTGTCTGCCGGAACTGCTGACGAATTACGAAAAGACCACCGACCACCTGATCCTCAGCGGCATCTGGGTGCTGGAAAGCACCGAAGCCAAACTGGCTC
>NZ_JBFDVZ010000005.1:0-11163 GCF_050473925.1 Pseudomonas sp. S8 | reverse complement strand
ATTTTCCATTGCTCGACGCGGCGTTTCTGGGAGCCCGAGTTCGACGGTTCCGAGCTGAACCTGGCCGGCTGGACACGCAAGCTGACCGGCAAACCGACCATTACCGTCGGCAGCGTCGGCCTGGACGGCGAGTTCCTGCAGTTCATGGTCAACACCGACAAGGTCGCGCAACCGGCCAGTCTGGAAAAACTGCTGGAGCGTCTGAACAACGACGAGTTCGACTTGGTGGCGGTGGGCCGTGCGCTGCTGGTGGATCCGGACTGGGCACTGAAAGTCCGTGAAGGGCGTGAGCAGGACATTCTGCCGTTCAGCCGTGAGGCGTTGATGACGCTGGTTTAAGCGGCGCTCAAACTGATGCTATCGCTGGCAAGCCAGCTCCCACAGGTATTGCGGGTGTTCGCAAAAATTGTGTTCACCGCAGCCCCTTGTGGGCGCTGGCTTGCCAGCGATGGCGGCTTCAAAATCAGCAAAGATCTAAGGCAATGTCTGCGCATTCGGCAACACCTGCTCCCGCAGACACGCCCCACGCAAATGCTTTTCAAATTGCTCGATGATCGCTGCCCACCCCTGGCGACTGGCATGCTGACGCGCATTCAGGCGCACGCAACGCAACGTCTCGTCCTCCTCCAGCAGCCAAGCCGCCGCATCGCAAAACGCCTCTTCATCACCCGGCATCGCCAGCACACCGTTGTAGCCGTGGCGAATATGCTGCGCTGCCGCTGCCTGATCGTACGCCACCACCCCCAGTCCTGAAGCCAATGCTTCGAGCACCACATTACCGAAGGTTTCGGTCATGCTCGGGAACAGAAAAATATCCCCCGAGGCATAGTGCGCCGCCAGCGCTTCGCCGCGCTGTGAACCACAGAAAATCGCCTCAGGCAGCTCTTTTTCCAGCGCAAGCCGTTGTGGTCCGTCGCCGACCACAATCAGCTTCAGGTTGCGCTGTGGATAAGTGCTGCGGAGTTTATCGAAGCAGCGCTTGAGCAGGCCCAGATTCTTCTCCGTGGCCAGGCGTCCTACGTGAATCACCGCGATGTCCTGCTCGCTCAGGCCCCATTGCTCACGCAACCCGTTCAGGCGCCTGGCCGGGTGAAACAACTGGCTGTCCACGCCTCTGGAGAGCAGGGCGAGGCGGTCGAAATGCCGGCGCTCCAGTTCCAGACGCTGACTGACGCTCGGCACCAGGGTCATCGACGAGCGATTGTGGAACCAGCGAAGATAATGCGTCAGCAAGCGCGTCAGCAAACCCAGCCCGTACTGATGGGTGTACTGCTGGAAATTGGTATGAAAACCGCTGACCACCGAGATCCCCAGGCGCCGCGCCGCCCGCAAGGCTGACAAGCCGAGCGGACCTTCTGTGGCGATGTACAGCACGTCCGGGCGATGACGCTGCCAGCGCCGCAGCAGCTTGTGCATCGACGACTGACCCCATTGCAACCCCGGATAACCCGGCAACGGCCAGCCCCGGCACAACAGCAAGGCATCGTCCTCGACGCGCTGCGGATCGCCCGCCTGGCGCGGTCGCACCAGTTCCACCTGATGCCCACGCGCGCGCAAGCCATCGCACAAGCGGCCAAGGGTATTGGCCACCCCGTTGATTTCCGGTGGAAAGGTTTCGCTGATCAGAGTGATATGCAGAACTGTCGTCATGACCTCAGTGTCGGCTGAGGCCATGTCGTGCTTGTGACGTTCGGATGATGGATTTGTGACTGGCGGTCTGTGAGCGGCTCAGCGCTGTGCGACAAGGTTCTCCGCGCCGCGCTCACGTACCCAGAACAAGGTCGCGCCGGCAACGGCGGCCGGCATCATCAGGATGTTGACCACCGGAATCAGCAGCGCCAGGTAGACGATTCCGCCAAAACTCATGCTCTGCCAGCGCTTCTGGCGCAGCCAGGCGAGCATTTCGTTCCAGCCCAGTTTGTGGTTGTCCGCCGGGTAGTCGATGTACTGGATCGCCATCATCCACACGCCGAACAGCAGCCACAGCGGTGCGGCGACGATATTGACCACCGGGATGAACGAGAGAACGAACAGGCCGATTGCTCGCGGCAGGAAGTAGCCGAGTTTGCGCATTTCCCGGGCGAGGGTGCGCGGGATCATCGCGATCAGTTCGCCCCAGCTGAAGGCCGGGAAATCATCGGTGCCGCGCACCACCACTTCGACTTTTTCCGCGAGGAAGCCGTTGAACGGCGCCGCGATCACGTTGGCCAGCATGGTAAAGGTGAAGAACACCATCAACGCCACCAGCACCACGAACAGCGGCCACAGGATGTAGCTGAGAAAACTCAGCCAGTCGGGCAGCGACGGCATCAGGCTGTCGACCCACAGGCTGAACTGATGGCCGGCCAGATAGATCAATCCGACGAACAGCACCAGATTGATCGCCAGCGGCAGCAGCACGAACAGGCGCAGGCCCGGGCTGAGAACCAGTTTGAGGCCTTCGCGCAGGTATTGCGGGCCGGACAGAACGGGGGCGGGCATAAGGGGCTCCGAGCAAGGGAAAACGCGCCGACCTTACCGACTTTGCAACGGGTGCGAAAGCGCGGTAGAGCGATCGACATTCACTGTAACAAAGACGTCGATCCGGTCGGAGTCTGCGCATAGAGACCACCTATGAGCTGGATTGTTAATCCGTATTTCCTTAATCTTGCCCCCCTCGATACGCTGCACCCAACTTTTTACAGGACTGTCGAGCTCATGCCTTCCCCAAGGTTATCCACAGTCCTTTTTTATTCCCGCCGGCAGTCCGGCGTTCCGCGCCAGTGTTTCGGCCCGGTCAACAGGAGCAGGTCATGTCTGAAGTCCGTCATTCGCGAGTGATTATTCTCGGTTCCGGCCCTGCCGGTTACAGCGCTGCGGTCTACGCCGCCCGTGCCAACCTCAAGCCACTGCTGATCACCGGCATGCAGGCTGGCGGTCAGCTGACCACCACCACTGAAGTCGATAACTGGCCGGGCGACGTCCACGGCCTGACTGGTCCGGCGCTGATGGAGCGCATGCGCGAGCACGCCGAGCGGTTTGAAACCGAGATCGTTTTCGATCACATCAACGCCGTGGACTTCGCCGCCAAGCCGTACACCCTGACCGGTGACAGCGCGACCTACACCTGCGACGCGCTGATCATTGCTACCGGTGCCAGCGCACGTTACCTGGGCCTGCCGTCGGAAGAAGCGTTCATGGGCAAAGGCGTTTCGGCCTGCGCGACCTGCGACGGTTTCTTCTACCGCAACAAGCCAGTGGCTGTGGTCGGCGGCGGCAACACCGCTGTTGAAGAAGCACTGTACCTGGCGAACATCGCCAGCACCGTGACCCTGATCCACCGTCGCGAAACCTTCCGCGCCGAGAAGATCCTGATCGACAAGCTCAACGCCCGTGTGGCCGAAGGCAAGATCATCCTCAAGTTGAACGCCAACCTCGACGAAGTGCTGGGCGACAACATGGGTGTGACCGGTGCGCGCCTGAAAAACAACGACGGCAGCTTCGACGAAATCAAGGTCGACGGTCGTGTTTATCGCGATCGGCCACACTCCGAACACTTCGCTGTTCGAAGGCCAGTTGACCCTCAAGGACGGTTATCTGGTGGTCCAGGGCGGTCGTGACGGCAACGCCACTGCCACCAGCGTCGAAGGCATCTTCGCTGCCGGCGACGTGGCTGACCACGTTTACCGTCAGGCCATCACCTCGGCCGGCGCCGGCTGCATGGCGGCACTGGACACCGAGCGTTACCTGGACGGTCTGCAGAACGCTTCGTTCTAAGACCGCAGGCACAAAAAAACCGGCTTCGGCCGGTTTTTTTATGAGAGTCAAAAGATCGCAGCCTGCGGCAGCTCCTACAGGGATCAGTGTAGGAGCTGCCGCAGGCTGCGATCTTTTGATCTTGAATCAGCGACGGGTCAGCGGCTGTGCTTCGAACTTCACACCGGCCAGACCGTGCTTGATCAGCGCACGGATATTGCCGTGGTCGCTGCCTTCAGGCGTCGCCAGCACCGAGCGGTAATGCTCGCCGAATGCCAGCAGCGCTTCTTCATTGCTCAAGCCTTCCAGCAGTGCCAGACCCAGGGTCTTGCACGAGCCTTCGTTCTGCCCGGCAGCGTTTTCCACGCCGCCATTGTTGAACGCTTGTGGCTGGTAGTCATAACCGGCAGCGATGAACGCCAGGGTGTCGGCGAAAGCGTGTTCGCCGCTGTTGAGGCTGGCGCGCAGGGTGTTCAGATCACTCATTGGGTTTTCCTTTGGCGAACGCCGCCTGTTGTTCGGCGCTGGCCTCTTGCTGGTATTGGGCTTTCCATTCGGCGTACGGCATGCCGTAAACCACTTCGCGGGCGTCATCGAGGCTGACCTCGATCTGACGGTCATCGGCGGCGGCCTTGTACCACTTGGACAGGCAGTTGCGGCAGAACCCGGCAAGGTTCATCAGGTCGATGTTCTGCACGTCCTTGCGGCTGTCCAGATGGGCGACCAGCCGGCGGAAAGCGGCGGCTTCGAGTTCGAGGCGTTGTTGCTCGGTCATGATGGGCTCTGTGCAGTCTATTCGTGGCGCGGATGATAAAAGTCTGGCGAGCAATGCGCCAGACGCGCTCAGCGGCTGGCCGCGAGAGTGATCGACACCGACTCGGCAAATCGCAGGGCATGCGGCTTGTCGACTTCGACTTCGGCGTAAAGCACGGCGGTATTGCTCATCACCAGATCCAGCAGCTCCTGGGTCAGGCGTTCGAGCAGCGCAAAGCGGTTGCCCTCGACGTGGGCGATGATCGCCTTGGTGATGGTGCGGTAGTTCAGCGCGTGATCGATGTCGTTGTCGCGCACCGCTTCCTGCGCGGCGTACTGGATGGTCAGGTTGATCAGCACATCCTGTTTGTTGAGGATCTCGTCCTCGTTGATCCCGATAAAGGTGCGCAAGCGCAGATCCTTGACCCGGATGCGCGCCATTCCCGGTTGAAGTTGTGACATTTACTTGCTCCGTCCAATCAATTGCAGGAACTCCTGGCGGGTGTTGCTCGAGTCGCGAAAGGCGCCGAGCATGACCGAGGTGTTCATGGTCGAATTCTGTTTCTCGACACCGCGCATCATCATGCACATGTGCCGGGCCTCGATGACCACCGCGACGCCAGCGGCATCGGTGACCTGTTGCACCGCTTCGGCAATCTGTCGGGTGAGGTTTTCCTGAATCTGCAGGCGCCGGGCGAACATGTCCACCAGCCGCGCAATCTTCGACAGCCCCAGCACCTTGCCGGTTGGAATATAAGCCACATGGGCCTTGCCGATGAAGGGCAGCAGGTGATGTTCGCACAACGAGTAGAGCTCGATGTCGGCGACGATAATCATCTCGTCGCTGTCGGAGGCAAACAGCGCGCCGTTGACGATCTCCTCCACACGCTGTTCGTAGCCGTGACACAGGTATTGCATGGCCTTGGCCGCGCGCTGCGGAGTGTCGAGCAGACCTTCGCGGTCGGGGTCTTCGCCGAGGCCGATGAGGATCTCGCGGTAATTCTCGGGCAGGGTACGGCTCATGGGAGATCCTCGCGCAGCAGCTTATTTGACGTGCCGCCCGCCGTTGACGGTCAGGGTCGTGCCGGTGACATAGGGGTTGTCGAGCAGATAGCGCAGGCTCTGGTAGATCACTTCGCTGCCGGGTTCGATGCCCAGCGCGGATTTGGCCAGCGCCTTGGCGCGGTACGCCGCGTCGTCGTCGGGATTGAACAATAGCAGGGCCGGCGCGATGCCGTTGACCTTGATTGCCGGCGCATAGCGCGCGGCGAAGGACAGGGTCAGGCTGTCGAGCCCGGCCTTGCTGGCGCAATAGCCGATGTGTTTGCTGCTGCCCTTGCGCGTGACGTCGTCACTGATGTGGATGATGTCGGCCGGTGTCGAGCGCTTGAGCAGGTCGGCGCAGTGCAGGTTGATCAGGTACGGCGCGAGCAGGTGCACGTTGAGCATGCGTTCGAAGGCTTCGGCTTCGTTGCCCGGGGTTTCCGCCAGCCATTCGGAGGCGTTGTGGACGATGGCGCGCAGGCGGTCGGTATGGGTTTTCAGTTCATCGATGAAGGCGAGAATGGCCGCTTCGCTGGAGAAGTCGGCGAACACTCCGATCGCGCCCAGATCCCGCAGCGCTTGCACGCCTGGACGTTCGCTGCGGTAGGTGAAAATGACCTGATGGCCGTCTTCAAGCAAACGCTGCGCGCAGTGCAGACCGACACGCTGGCCGGCACCGGTGATGAGAATCGGGGCGGAGGAAATGGTCATGTACGGCTCGCGTCGCGGCTGGAGCAAAAACTATAACAGCGACGCTGTCGAAAAGATCGCAGCCTTCGGCAGCTCCTACAGGGGCGCCTTCATCTGTAGGAGCTGACGAGTGCAACGAGGCTGCGATCTTTAGCGATTCTGCGTAGAGGGTGTTGCAGGCAAAGGTCGCGCCGGCACAGCGTTCAACCAGTTGGCCAGCAACCGCGTCGACAGCGGAATAAAGAAATACACCATCAACGGCGTCAGGCACGCCGTGCTGATCAACACCCGCGGCAGCAGGCTCATGTCGCCGAGCAACGGCCCGAGAACAAAGTTGAACAGCAGCGACACCGGAAAGAACGCCAGCCAGATGGCCACGGCCTGTTTCCAGCGCGGTGGCCGCTGACCGGCCGCGCCGAACCAGCCTTCGATACCACTGACCCGATGTTCTTTGGGATGCGCGAACAGATCGCTGCCTCGCGCGAGCCACGCGGTACGCGAGACCGAGTGCTCCCAGGCGTGCAGGGTCTGCTCGTCGACGAAGCGGAAAATGATCTGGAATTCGTTGTCACCGGGTGGCGGAGCGAGCACGCCGGAGCCCAGGTAACCGGGAAAGTCAGTGGCCAGTTGTTCGCCTTCGCGCAGCCAGGCAATCAGGTCCTGATAGCGGCCGTCGGCGACGCGACGCGCAACCATCAGCGTGACGGGGGAAGTAGACATTATGTATCTCCGTATTCCGAGTGCGTCGCTCCGGGTAGGAGTTTCGCAATACGCAGGCGGGGGTAGGAGCCTGCGCTTTTTGACAAGCAAGGATTATTCCTGATTTTAATGACAGTTTCAGAGACTTTCGTCTCTATTCATGGGTTGAACCGATAGAGGGCATCGGAGGTAGAATGGGATCCAAATCTACCGAGTGGATGCACCTGCACAATGGCTGTTATCACGGACGCTGATCCTGCTTCGCAGGCCTCTGTCGCACTTGAGCGCGAAGAGTTGTTCCCTATTCGTGAGGTGTCGCGCCTGACCGGCGTCAACCCGGTAACGCTGCGTGCATGGGAGCGTCGCTACGGTTTGATTCAGCCGACTCGCACCGAAAGCGGGCATCGGCTGTATTCGATGACCGAAATCGAGCGCGTGCGCAGCATCGTCGACTGGATCGACCGCGGCGTGGCGGTGAGCAAGGTCGGCAAGATCCTCGCCAAGACCGAGCCGCTGAAAGTGCTGGCGCATATCATTCCTGATGATCTGGTGCAGGCTGATTACGCGCAGTGGCAACAACAGGTGCAGGTTGCAGTCGGCGCATTCGATGACCGCGCGCTGGACCAGGTCTACAACCAGATTTTCTCTTCATATTCGCTGTCAGTGGTGTTCCAGGACATTCTCATGCCGTTGTGGCTGCAGATGCTGCAGCGTCAGGATGCCTTCGGCCAGACCAGCGAATGGTTGTTTTTCGACGGGTTCCTGCGGGCGCGGGTCCTGCAGCGGATTGTCGCGCTGCGCGGCGCGCAACCGCGCAAAGTGATTGTCAGTGCGCTCGCCGGTCAGTGCCGTGAACTCGAATTACTGGTTGCCGCGTTGTTTCTGAGTGGCAATGACGCCGGGGTGCGGGTGCTCACCACCGGTCAGCCATTCGATGAGTTGGCGCTGGTGTGCGAGCGGATCAAGCCGCAGGCGCTGGTGCTGTTTTCCAATCACGCCCCGACAGCCGATTTGCCGCGACGGTTGAACCGTCTGGCGTTAAGTCTGGATTGTCAGGTGCTGCTGGCCGGCGATACCGCCGATCTGGCACAGGACAGCCTGGCGGGATCGTCGATCGGCTGTCTGGGCAATGAAGGGGCGACGATGCGTCAGCGCATGACGCAGTTTCTCGCGGGGACGCTGGATACCTGAATATCAGGTGTGCAGGGCGGGGTGGGTCAGACGGTGTTGTTGCAGGATGAACTGGCGCAGGCGTTCGGTTTCATCGGCATCGGTCTGGCTCAGCTCGTAGGCGTAGAAGCCATGCTCGGTTTCCCGCTCGAAATTGCCGCGCAGGGAGATCCGCTCATACCCTGAAGGGCTGAACCACAGGGCGAAATGCTTGGGCGGTTTGGTCTTGTTGCGCATTTCCAGCAGCACGCCTTTGTGCGACACCTCGTGCACCCACATCATCCCCGGTTGGCCCTTGGCATTTTCCAGCGCGACCGGCTCTTCGAGGGTCAGACGCCATGGGCGAACCATCGGCCCGTCTTCGTAAATGCTTGGTACGCCCAGACGCAGGTGCAAGGCGTGGAATTCGTCTTCCACCAGGTGCAACGGGAAGGTCATCTGCTGATTTTCGAAGTTGGCCTGGATGGTCACTTGCTCATGAGCCGCCAGGCGCGTGAGCAGGTCACGGATCTGCGAGCCACCATTGACCAACAGGCTCGACGTCGCATCCCGCACATTGAGTTGCGGGTTGTGCTGCATGGTCTGGATGAAATCCAGCTCATCCTGGGTCAGGAGGGCGTCGCGTTGCATGGCCTGGCTCGAAAGAATTAGTTACAAAGTCATTGGTGATTGTAGTTACTGACACTTAGTTCGCAGTTTTGTTTGCGCCGTTCGTCGCTTTCAGGGCAGAGAGTTCGGCTTGCAAGGCGGCAACCTGTGCTTCCAGTTGCGCGACGCGTTGCTGCGCCTTGACCTGAACCGTGACGTCCTTCTGCACGCCGACGAAATAAGTCTGGCCGTCCTTGTCGTTTTTCACTGTCGACAGCGACAGTTCGTTCCAGAATGGCGTGCCGTCCTTGCGGTAGTTACGCAGGATTTCCCGGCACGCCCCGCCATTGCGCAAGGTGTCACGAATCCGCGTCAGATTGGCCTGATCGCGGTCGCCGGACTGCAGAAAACGGCAATCCTGGTAGAGAATTTCTTCGCTGGTGTAACCGGTCAGGCGCTCGAAGGCCGGGTTTACGTAAATCAGGATGTTGTCCTGTTCGCCTTCCTTTTCTGCAACCACGATCCCGTCGTTCGAAGCGTTGATCACCATTTGCAGCAGATTGGCGTTGATCATCAATGAATCCTTTCAGTGTCGATATTGGCTGGCATTCTAGAAGTTCCAGCCAGTCTGTCTACTGGCCATCACGGCTATTCGGGCCTGGATCGCGGCTTTTTACGTCGGACTGCTACTATCGCCGCTCTTTTTTTCAGCTTCAGGATCAGATTGATGAAAGTCGCCATCCTCTCCGGCTCGGTTTACGGCGCGGCCGAAGAAGTCGCCGTCACGCGCAGAACCTGCTGAAAGACGCGGTTTTGAAACCTTCTACAACTCGCGCGCCAGCCTGGCGGATATACAGGCGTTCGGCCCTGAAGCGATTCTCGCGGTGACCTCGACCACCGGCATGGGCGAGTTGCGGATAACCTGCAGCCGCTGTATTTCAGCCTTCGCGATCAATTGCCAATGGCCTGGCGCGGCTTGCCCGGCGCGGTGATCGGTTTGGGCGATGCCAGTTACGGCGATACGTTCTGCGGTGGCGGCGAGCTGATGCGTGAGTTGTTCGCCGAGCTGGGCCTGCGCGAAGTACAGGGGATGCTGCGTCTGGACGCCAGCGAAAGCGTGACCCCGGAAACCGATGCCGAGCCTTGGCTGGCGCAATTGATCGCCACGCTCAAGGGCTGATCGCGCGCTCGCGCAGCAGGGCCAGCCAGGCCTGCGCGGCTTTCGACAGGTAGGCGCCGCGACGCCAGATGAACGCGATATCCCAACGCAGATAATCTGGCGCGCGCAAGGTCAGGCGCACCACGCCCGGACGCTCCAGTGCCCGGGCGACCACGCTCGGCAACAGCACCACGCCTTGCCCGGCCGCCACCAGCGCCACGAGAAAATCCGCCTGGCCACTGCGGCCGCCTTCTTTCGGGGTAAAGCCCAGTTGCTGGCACGCCTGCAATAACCGGTCATTGAGCACGAAGCTGCGCTGATACAGCAGGAACGGTGTCTCGGCCAACTCCTCCAGAGCAATTTCACCGCGCGCCGCCAGCGGATGATCCACCGGCAGCAACGCGTCGAGCTTCTCATCGCAGAACGGCTGAAAATCGAACTGCGGATCCTTGGGCAGCAAGCTGCCACCCAACTCCAGTTCACCGCTGAGCACCGCCTGCTCGACGTTACGGCTGCCGCCCTCAAGCAATTGAATGCTGATGTTCGGATAGCGCCGTCGATACTCGGCGAACAACCCGGCGAACAGCGCATCGCTGCCCAGCAACGGCAGACCGAGGCGCAATTCGCCGCGCGCCAGTTGGCTCAGATCATCCAGTTCGCTGAGCAACTCCTGACGCAAGCGCAGCATGCCCTCGGCGTGTGACAGCACCACGCTGCCCGCAGCGGTCAGGTGCAACTGGGAGCCGAGCCGTTCGAGGCAACGGCGTGCCGAGACTCTGCTCCAGTTGCGCGACTTGTTTGCTCACCGCCGACTGACTGACGTGCAGGGTTTCGCCGCCTGGGTAAAGCCGCCTTGACGTATGACTTCGACAAAACTGCGCAGCTGTTTGAATTCCACTTTCCGATTCCGTTTTGGAATAGCCATGAGTCTAACAATTCGCTTCTGGGATGGCAGGCCGCTTCGTAAAATAAGCCCCTGTAAGGAGCCCATCAATGAACGCTGCATCCCTCACCTATGTTTCCCGTCTGATAGCAGAACTGGCCGTGTTGCTCGGTCTCTATCTGCTCGGCTGTCAGATCGCCGCGTGGCTGGCCTGGCCAATTCCCGGCGGCGTCATCGGCATGGCCCTGTTGCTGCTGGCGTTCGCGTTTGGCTGGGTCAAACCGGCGGCGCTGCAATTGGGGGCCGGATTGCTGATGGCCGAGATGCTGCTGTTCTTTATTCCGGCACTGATGAGTCTGCTCGACTATGGCGCACTGCTGCGTGATGACGGTTGGCGGATTCTGCTGGTGATTGGCGCCAGCACCCTGATGGTGATGCTGGT
>NZ_JBFDVZ010000004.1:0-14355 GCF_050473925.1 Pseudomonas sp. S8 | reverse complement strand
ATCGACGACACAGCTTCGCCGGTACCGTTCTGAATGCCGGCGACCATTTTTTCGATTTCCTGAGTCGACTGCGCGGTGCGATGGGCCAAGGCACGCACTTCGTCCGCCACCACCGCAAAACCACGCCCGGCCTCACCGGCGCGCGCCGCTTCGATCGCCGCGTTAAGGGCCAGCAGGTTGGTCTGTTCGGCGATGGCGCGGATCACATCCAGCACCTTGCCGATGTCGCGACCCTGCGCGGCGAGGCCTTCGATCATTTGCGCAGTGCTCTGCACGTCATGGGTCATGGTCTGGATCGCGTCGACGGTTTTCACCACTTGATCGCGACCTTCGCGGGCGGCCTGGGTCGACTGGTTCGAGGCTTCGGAGGTCGAGACCGCGTTACGTGCGACTTCTTCCACCGCGGCGGTCATTTCGTTGACGGCGGTGGCGGCCTGTTCGATCTCGTTGTTCTGCTGTTGCAAGCCACGGGAGGCTTCTTCGGTGACTGCGCTCAGCTCTTCGGCCGCGGCGCCCAACTGGGTGGCGGAGCCGGCGATCTGTTCGATGGTTTTGCGCAGATTGGTCTGCATCGTCGACAAGGCTTGCAGCAATTGTGTGGCTTCGTCTTTGCCATCCACTTCAATCGACTGGGTCAGGTTGCCGCCAGCGATGGTTTGCGCCGCCTGCACGGCACGGTTCAGCGGGGTGACGATGCTGCGGGTCAGCAGCAGGGCCAGCAGGACGGTGGCAAGCGCCGCGACAACAGCCACAATGACGATGCCGGTAATGGCGCTGTCGTAATGCTCACCGGCCTGCGTGGAGGCGACTTTCGCGCCTGCAGCGTTGATTGCGATCAGCTTGTTGAGCTGTTCGCCCATCTGGTCGGTGCCGTCCTTGATCCGCGTGTTGATCAGGGTGCGCATCTCGTCGACTTTGTCCTGCGCGACAGCTCCATCATCTGGTTTTGCGCTTGCAGGTAGTTGTCGAGTGTGGTCGCGAACGTCTGATATAACGCACGCTCTTCGCCCTCTGCCGGCAACGCGGCGTAACTGGCCTGAGCACTGCGCACCTTGTCCACCAGCACGCCGATGCGCGTTTGCGCTTCTTGCAGGCCTGCCGGGTCGCGGTTGACCAGAATCCGGAACGACAGAATCCGCAGGCGCAGAACGTTTTCCGTTACCACGCCAAGGTACGTGACGCTGGGCAGTTGATTGGTCTCCATGTCGATGGAGGCCTGGCGGATGGTCGACATGCGGTTGACGGCGAACACACCAAGGACAATCACCAACAAGGCGATAAAGGCAAAACCGAGGAAAGCACGAGGCGCGATATTCAGGTTACGCAAGGACATGGTTGGACTCTCGGATAGAGGTAACTGCGAGCGTCCTTGCCGTCATCACTGGCCCTTGAGCGGGGTCAGTCCGGCGGCACTGTTCGAGGGAATCTGTGTGCGCCTGACCTCTGTATCGGCTGGGCTTTAGGAAGATTTCGTGTAAAGCAGAAATATTTTTCAAGGTGTTTCAACACTGAAACACCCTGACACCAACCCTCTGTGGCGAGGGGATTCATCCCCGATCGGCTGCGCAGCAGTCGCAAAATCTCAAAACTGGTTTTTAGCGAAAAGCGCAGGAGGCTGCTTCGCAGCCCATCGGGGATGAATCCCCTCGCCACAACATCTTCACGCAGTCAGTTATTGACTTTGGCCATTTGCCAGACCCGGGCGATGTCCGTCGCGCGCTCGCGCAACAAGCGTGGAGCTTCGGCGCAGGCCTGCTCCAGGGTCATCGGGCCGCTGGTGACTGCGAATGCGGCGTCGATGCCGTGCTCGTAGAGCTCCTGATAACCCTCGCCGAGCGTGCCGGCGATGACAATGACCGGGACATCGTGTTTTTTGGCAATCCGCGCCACACCAAACGGCGTTTTGCCGCGCAGGGTCTGCGCGTCGAAGCGACCTTCGCCAGTGATCACCAGATCGGCGCCGTTGACCGCTTCCGCAAGGCCCACCAATTCGGCCACCACTTCCACGCCTGCTTGAAATTGCGCGCCCAGAAACGCTTTCGCCGCAAAGCCCAGCCCGCCGGCCGCGCCGCTGCCCGGCTCATCGCGAACGTCTTTGCCCAACGCTTGCGCGCAGAAGTCGGCGAAGTGACCGAGGGCCTGATCCAGTTGTTGCACCTGTACCGGTGACGCGCCCTTTTGCGGGCCGAAAATCGCCGAGGCACCGTGCGGCCCGCACAGTGGATTGTTGACGTCGGCGGCGATGTCGAACCGCACTTGGGCCAGACGCGGATCAAGCTCGCTCAAGTCCAGCCGCGCCAGTTGCGCCAAGGCCAGGCCGCCCGGTACCAGCACCTGACCTTGTGCATCGAGCAATTTCACCCCCAGCGCCTGCATCGCGCCGGCGCCGCCATCGTTGGTGGCGCTGCCGCCAATGGCCAGAATCACCCGTTGCGCACCGGCATCCAGTGCGGCGCGAATCAGTTCACCGGTGCCGAAGGTGCTGGTGATGCAGGCATCGCGCTGCCCCGTAGGCACCAACTGCAAACCACTGGCCTCGGCCATTTCAATGATCGCGGTGTGGTTGTGCGGCAGCCAGCCCCACGCCGCATCGACCGGAGTGCCCAGCGGCCCGCGTACCCGAGTCCGGCGCAGTTCGCCTTCGCAGGCAGCAAGAATCGACTCCACCGTGCCCTCGCCGCCGTCGGCCATCGGACATTTGACCAGCGTGGCGTGCGGCCAGACTTGCGCCAGGCCCAGCTCAATGGCCTCGGCAACGCCTTGGGCACTCAGGCTGTCCTTGAACGAATCGGGGGCAATGACGATCTTCATGCGAATTCTCCAGTTCCAATGCGCTTCATGCTGCCAGTCGGCACGCGCATTGACGCCTGTCCGCTGCACAAGGGCGGTTGGCGTTTATTGTTCATTTCTACAAAAGCCTTGGACTTGATGCCGAATGCTCTGGCCTCATCGCTGGCAAGCCAGCTCCCACAGGGATCTTCAGTGGCTACATAACTTGTAATCACCTTGTAAACCTGTGGGAGCTGGCTTGCCAGCGATGGCGGCCTTAAGAACAACTCATACCGCCGGATCAGTCTGCGGCAGTAATTGCACCCCAAGGTACAACGCCAACATCCCGTCCAGCCGCAACGGATCAACTCCGCTGATCTCGGCAATCCGCTCCATCCGGTAACGCAAGCTGTTGCGGTGAATGCCCAGCGCATCGGCACAGGCCTGGCTCTGGCCGTCGTGTTCACACCAACTGCGCAGGGTCGCGAGCAACTGGCCGTTACCGTCCTTGGCAATCACTTTGCGCAACGGTTTGAGCAGTTCATCCAGCGCGTCGTCATTGCGATGGCGCCAGAGCATCACCGGCAAACGATAGCGATTGAGCGTCAGCAGTCGCGACTGCGGCAGCACCTCACGCCCATACGCCAGCAGATCGCCGACCCGTCGATAACAGCGGCGCAAACCGGCCAGCCCATCCGCCTGCCCGCCCACGGCGATGCGCAGAATGTTCCAGCCCAGGCCATCGAGTTTTTCCAGCAAACGATCATGCTCAACCGTCTGACTTGCGGGCCGGCACCACAGCAGCGATGACTTGGCCGAACTCACGCACCAGCTGTCCGGGTAGCGCGAGGTCAGCCACGCACTCAGCGCCTCGACGGTTTGTCCCGGCCCTTGTTCCAGGCCCAGCTCGAACAGGTACGGCACCCGGGTCAACTGCGGCTTGAGCCCCAGTTGCTGCGCCTCATCGACCAGCCGCGGCGAGTCGCCGGCATCGCTCAACAGCAACGCCAGCAGGTCATCGCAACGCTGGCGCCGCCATTGCTGCTCGGCCTGCTGATTGCGCTGACCAACGAGCATTTCGGCAGTCATGCGCACCAGTTCGGCGTAGGTGCGCAGTTGCTCCGGCTCGCCGGTAATACCGAGCACGCCGATCAGGCGTTGATCGAGCATCAGCGGCAGGTTGATCCCCGGCTGCACACCCTTCAAGTGCACGGCGGTTTGTGCATCGATCTCTACCACCCGCCCGTTGGCCAGCACCAGTTGCGCACCTTCGTGACGGGTGTTGATGCGCTCCAGCTCGCCGCTGCCAAGGATCAGGCCCTGGCTGTCCATGACGTTGACGTTGTAGGGCAAAATGGCCATGGCCCGGTCGACGATATCCTGAGCGAGGTCGTGATCGAGTTCGAACATGATCGGCAAAATCCTTAAGCAGCGGCGGCGGACGGTTGTTCACACCGCACAGGGTCTGGCGGCAAACCCTGTGCTCAGGCACAAAGACAATCCGGCCACAGGTGGCCGAGACTCTCGGGGCGATCAACGTTAACCTGTGCATCGCAAAAAATCATAATAAAGAGAGAGCCGCTATGTCGCAGAGCGCCGCAGCTACCCAGACCATCGACGACGGTAAAAACGCCGTCTACAAACGCATCACCCTGCGTTTGATTCCCTTCATTTTCATCTGCTACCTGTTCAACTACCTCGACCGGGTCAACGTCGGCTTTGCCAAGCTGCAGATGCTCGACGCGTTGAAATTCAGCGAAACCGTGTACGGCCTCGGCGCCGGGATCTTCTTCATCGGCTACGTGCTGTGCGGCGTACCGAGCAACCTCGCGCTGACCAAGTTCGGTCCACGGCGCTGGATCGCGCTGATGATGATCACGTGGGGCACGCTATCGACCTGCCTGTTGTTCGTCACCACCCCGACCCAGTTCTACACCCTGCGCCTGTTCACTGGTGCGGCCGAAGCCGGGTTCTTCCCCGGTGTGGTGTTGTATCTCTCGCAATGGTTCCCGACGTTTCGCCGTGGGCGGATCATGGCGCTGTTCATGTCGGCGATCCCGGTCTCCGGCCTGCTCGGCAGCCCGTTTTCCGGTTGGATCCTCAACCACTTCGCCGCCGGGCAGGGCGGCCTGGCGGGCTGGCAGTGGATGTTCCTGCTGCAAGGCATTCCGACCGTGATCCTCGGCGCCCTCGCCTATTTCCTGCTGAGTGACAGCTTTGCCAACGCCAAGTGGCTGAGCCCGTACGAGCGCGCGGTGCTTGAAGCCGATCAGGCCGAAGACCTGGCGAACAAACCGAAAACCACCTCCGACTCGTTGCTTGCGGTATTCAAGAACCCGGCGATCTGGGCGTTTGGCCTGATCTACTTCTGCATCCAGAGCGGCGTGTACGCGATCAACTTCTGGCTGCCGTCGATCATCAAGAACCTCGGTTTCAGCGACAACCTGGTGATCGGCTGGTTGAGCGCGATTCCGTATCTGCTGGCGGCGGTGTTCATGCTGCTGGTCGGGCGTTCGGCGGACTTGCGCAAAGAGCGTCGCTGGCATTTGGTGGTGCCAATGCTGATGGGCGCCCTCGGCCTGCTGATCGCGGTGAACTTCGCCGCCAACCCGGCCATCGCGATCCTCGGCCTGACCCTTGCGACCATGGGCGCGCTGACCGGTCTGCCGATGTTCTGGCCAGTGCCGACCGCGCTGTTGAGCGCGGGCGCCGCGGCCGGCGGACTGGCGTTGATCAACTCGATGGGGCAGATGGCCGGTTTCCTCAGCCCGTACCTGGTGGGTTGGGTCAAGGACAGCACCGGGTCGACCGATGCGGCGTTGTATCTGTTGGCGGGTGTGATTGTTGGCGGGAGTTTGCTGGCGTTGCGCATGACGCGGACTCTGCGGGCTTAATCATCACGTTTTAAGATCAAAAGATCGCAGCCTGCGGCAGCTCCTACAGGAAAACGCGTATTTCCATGTAGGAGCTGCCGCAGGCTGCGATCTTTTTTCTTTACTGATTGCAACGCCCGAACTTGCCAATCACGGAAAAATCCCGCAAAAACGCACAGATCTTTAAAGGATTTTTACCAATGAGCTCGATTCTCGATCTGGAGATCTTCGTCCGCGTGGCCGACTCCGGCAGCATCTCCGCCGCCGCCCGCGCCCTGGAACTGACGCCGGCCGCCGCCAGCATTGCGTTGAAGCGCCTGGAAACCCGTCTCGGCATTCGCCTGCTCGCGCGCTCCACCCGCAGCATGCGCCTGACCGAAGAAGGTCGGCGCTATCTCGACAGTGTACGCATCGCCTTGTCCGCCTTGGCCGAAGGCGAACAAGCGCTCAAGCAACACGACGAAGGCCTCAGTGGGGTGCTGCAACTGGCGGCGCCGTCGGATTTCGGGCGCAACGTATTGTTGGCATGGCTGGATGAATTCAAACGCGAACACCCGAATATTCAATTGCAACTGCTGCTAAACGATCGGCACGCCGATCTGTTTCGCGAAACCGTGGATGTCGCGCTGCGCTTCGGCGTGCCCAGCGACTCGACGCTGGTGGCGCTGCCGATTCTGCCGGCGCATCGACGAGTAGCCTGCGCCAGCCCGGACTATCTGGCTCGCCATGGTACCCCGCAACATCCCGGCGAACTGAACGAGCACAGCGCCCTGCTCTATTTGCGCAACGGCCGGCCTTACAACACCTGGCGCTTCAGTCGCGAGGACGAAACGCTGGAAGTTGAAGTCCACGGTGACTATCTCAGCGATGACGGCGAAGTCGCGCGGCGCTGGGCGCTGGCCGGGCATGGCATTGCCTACAAAGCCTGGCTGGACGTCGCCGAGGATGTGCGCGGCGGACGCCTGCTGACGCTGTTCGATGACTGGCATGGCGAGAGCGTGCCGTTCAATCTGCTCTGCCCGCATCGGGTCCAAGTGTCCGAACGCGTTCGGGTGTTACAGGCGTTTTTACAGACGCGTTGCGCGGCACTGAGCCGATAATTCACTTTGCCCCGTCGGATGCTTCTGGTATTTGATGGAAGCTTTCCCACCGATAAAAGGATTTCGGCATGAGCTATCGCACACTGGGGCACTCGGGGTTGCAGGTGTCCACCCTCACCCTCGGCACGATGATGTTTGGCGAACAGACCAGCGCCGAGGATTCGCTGCGCATCATCGACAAGGCCTGGGATCAGGGCATCAATTTCATCGACACCGCGGACGTCTACACCAACGGCCGCTCGGAAGAAATTGTCGGCGAGGCGATCGCCCGCCATCGGCACGACTGGGTGTTGGCAACCAAGGTCGGTTTCGGCCCGGCGGACGGCGTGCCAAACCGCAGCGGTTTGAGCCGCAAGCACATCTTCAACGGTCTGGAAGCCAGCCTCACGCGCCTCGGTACCGACTATCTCGACATCTATTACCTGCACCGCGAGGACCACAACACCCCTCTGGAAGTAACCGTGTCGGCGATTGGCGATCTGATTCGTCAGGGTAAAATTCGCTATTGGGGCTTGTCGAACTATCGCGGCTGGCGCATCGCCGAGGTGATTAGCATCGCTGACAAGCTCGGTATCGACCGCCCGGTGATCAGCCAGCCGCTGTACAACATCGTCAACCGCCAGGCCGAGACCGAACAGATCACCGCCGCGCAGACCTATGGCCTCGGCGTGGTGCCTTACAGCCCGCTGGCCCGTGGCGTGCTCAGCGGCAAATACGCACCCGATGTCACTCCGGATGCCAACAGCCGCGCCGGACGTCAGGACAAACGCATTCTGGAAACCGAATGGCGGGTTGAATCGCTGCGCATTGCTCAGCAGATCCAGCAATACACCCAAGGCCGTGGCGTGGGCATGGTCGAATTCGCAATTGCCTGGGTGCTGAACAACAGTGCGGTAACTTCGGCGATCGTCGGGCCGCGCACCGAGCAGCAGTGGGATGCTTACACCAAGGCGCAGGCGGTGCAGATCACGGCGGAAGATGAAGCGTTTATCGACTCGCTGGTGACCCCGGGGCACGCGTCGACACCGGGGTTCAATGATGTGAGCCATTTTGTGTCCGGCCGTAAACCGCGCCCTATCTGACACCGCTGCCCTGTAGGAGCTGCCGCAGGCTGCGATCTTTTGATTTTAAAAGCTCAAAAGCAAAAGATCGCAGCCTGCGGCAGCTCCTACAGGGCGGCAGACGGTTCAGAATGTGGGAAATATTGAGCACTCGGCCAATATTCAGAACAAAAACCACGTATCCTGCGCGCCCTGTTTGATCACCCATCCGCGAGGACAGTTTGTCTAAAGGTATCGCTCTATCGGTTTCAGCTTCGGTGCTGTTTGCCGTCATGTATTACTACACCTCGCTGCTCACTCCGTTGAGCGGCGTGGAAATCTTCGGCTGGCGGATGCTGCTGACTGTGCCGTGCATGACCGTGTTCATGCTGGTCTCCGGTGAATGGCGGCGGGTGCTGGAATTGCTGCGGCGCGTGGCCGGTTCTCCGAAGCTGACAGGTGGCCTGATCGTTTCGGCAGCGTTGCTCGGCGTGCAGTTGTGGCTGTTCATGTGGGCGCCGCTCAATGGTTATAGCCTCGACGTGTCGCTGGGCTATTTCCTGCTGCCGCTGGCGATGGTGCTGACCGGGCGCATCGTCTACGGCGACAGCCTGTCGTACCTGCAGAAAATCGCGGTGTTCTTTGCCACGCTGGGTGTGGCGAACGAGTTGTATCGGGTCGGCGGTTTTTCCTGGGCGACCCTGGTGGTCGTTGTCGGTTACCCGCTGTACTTCGTGCTGCGCAAACGCCTGAAGACCGACAACCTCGGCGGTCTGTGGGTCGACATGACGCTGATGCTGCCAGTGGCGTACTGGTTTGTACGCGGTGGCGAGCAAGGCTTTGCCGTGTTCGATCAGTATCCGGGCTTGCTCTGGCTGATCCCGCTGCTCGGTTTGATCAGTGCGTCGGCGCTGGTGGTGTACATCATTGCCAGCCGCTTGTTGCCGTTCAGCCTGTTTGGTCTGCTCAGCTATGTCGAGCCGGTATTGCTGCTCGGTGTCGCGCTGTTGCTCGGTGAAAGTATCAAGGCCGGTGAATGGCTGACGTACATCCCGATCTGGCTGGCGGTGGTGGTGCTGGTGTTTGAAGGCTTCAAGCACTTGATGCGGCAACGCCGCTCTTAAAAGCAAAAGATCGCAGCCTTCGGCAGCTCCTACATTGGATACATTCTCTGTAGGAGCTGCCGAAGGCTGCGATCTTTTGATCTTGAAAAAACCTGGCATAAGCCAGGCTTTTTTATGGCTTACTCGGTCGCGAGTACACCACGGCGCACCTGGTCACGCTCGATCGATTCGAACAGCGCCTTGAAGTTGCCCTCGCCGAAACCATCGTCGCCCTTGCGCTGGATGAATTCGAAGAACACCGGCCCCATCAGGGTTTCCGAGAAGATCTGCAGCAGCAGACGCTTGTCATCCGGGTTCGACGAGCCGTCGAGCAGGATGCCACGCGATTGCAGTTGATCCACCGGCTCGCCGTGGTTCGGCAGACGGCCTTCGAGCATTTCGTAGTAGGTGTCCGGCGGCGCGGTCATGAAGCGCATGCCGATCTTCTTCAACTGATCCCAGGTCTTGACCAGATCGTCGGTAAGGAACGCCACGTGCTGGATGCCCTCGCCGTTGAACTGCATCAGGAACTCTTCGATCTGCCCGGCGCCCTTGGACGACTCTTCGTTCAGCGGGATGCGGATCATGCCGTCCGGTGCGGTCATCGCTTTCGAGGTCAGGCCAGTGTATTCGCCTTTGATGTCGAAGTAGCGGATCTCACGGAAGTTGAACAGCTTCTCGTAGAAGTTGGCCCAGTAGGCCATGCGGCCGCGGTACACGTTGTGGGTCAGGTGATCGATGATCTTCAGGCCGGCACCGACCGGGTTGCGGTCAACGCCTTCGATGAACACGAAATCGATGTCATAGATCGAGCTGCCTTCGCCGAAACGGTCGATCAGGTACAGCGGCGCGCCGCCGATACCTTTGATCGCCGGCAAGTTCAGCTCCATCGGCCCGGTTTCGATATGAATCGGCTGAGCACCCAATTCCAGGGCGCGGTTGTAGGCTTTCTGCGAATCCTTGACCCGGAACGCCATGCCGCACACCGACGGACCATGCTCGGCAGCGAAGTACGACGCTACGCTGTGCGGTTCATTGTTGAGGATCAGGTTGATCGCGCCCTGGCGGTAAAGGTGCACGTTCTTGGAACGGTGGGTCGCGACTTTGGTGAAGCCCATGATCTCGAAGATCGGCTCCAGGGTGCCAGGAGTCGGCGATGCGAACTCGATGAACTCAAAGCCCATCAGGCCCATTGGGTTTTCGTATAAATCTGCCATGGTGACGCCTCATCATTCTTATCAATTAACCAGAGTTAGTTGTCAGTAATGCTGAGACCGGCGGGTGGTGCGCAGGAGATGCCTCGCACACTGCGGGCGAGGAAGTCACCGTAGATCAGTTGAAACCCGAATATCTTCATTGTCGACCCAAGGCTCTTGCGGGCGAGGCTTCTGCTGCCAGAAGACGTTTATTATTGTATGCGTAACCGGATTCTACACAGCGTAAATAGGGTTGTCTGCCTTCTCTATAAAATCCGCCTTTTTCGCATCGGTGCAAGGGGTTTGTTGCACAGGTAAATTCCCGCCAGCACCAGCGCGCCGCCAAAGCACAGAGTCAAGGTCAGTTGCTCGCCAAGCAACAGCGCGCCGAGCAGCACTGCGGTCAGTGGATTGAGGGCAATGAACACGCCGGAACGGGTCGCACCGATTTTGCGGATGCCGTCGTAGTAGCCGATGTAAGCCAATGCCGAGCCGAACACACCGAGGTAGATCAGGCTCAGCCATTGCGGCGTGTCGAGATTGAGCAAGGCTGCCGCGCTCATCTCGCCACGCAATGTCGCCAGCACCAACAGCATCACGCAGCCGATCAATACCGAAAACGTCACCGTCTGCAGCGGGCCGAGTGCCTGATTCAACTCGCGGGAAAACAGCGAGTAAATACCCCAGCCCGCTACGCAACCGAGAATCAACAAATCGCCGATCCAGGCATTCGGAGTAACGGCGAGCAATTGCGGGTTGCGACTGACGATCACCAGACTCGCGCCGCCAATGCACAGGGCGATGCCGGCGACTTTCACCCGGCCCAGGCGCTCCTTGAACAACAGCCAGGAAGCCAGGCCGATCACGGCTGGATTCAACGCGACGATCAACGAAGCGCGCGAGGCATTGATGTACTGCAGGCCATAAAAGAAACAGAGGTTGTAGAAAAAGATCCCGAAGAACCCCAGCAGCGTCAATTGCAGCCATTGCCGAGGCGTCGGTCGTGCCAGCGGGATACGCGCAATCCATACAAACCCGAGCAACGCCACGCTGGCGAGCAGGAAGCGCAGGCTGGCGGCGAACAGCGGGCTGAGGCTGCCCGCCAGAAAACGCCCGGCGACAAAGGTCCCGCCCCAAATCATGGTCACGGCTGCCAGCGTCAGATAAACCGACCGATCAGAAACGTTATTGCGAGTTTGCTCCACGTTGCGCATGACGCTCCAAACCAGAGAAGCCAAAGGATGGCGTATCATTTACCTCATTCCCTCTCATCGTAAAATGAGCAAACACTCATGACCCTCACGCAACTGGAGATCTTCTCACTGGTCGCCGAACTGCGCGGCTTCACCCTCGCCGCCCATCGTCTGGGGATTTCGCAGTCAGCGGTATCCCACGCCATGAAATCCCTGGAGCAGGAGTTGGGCGTCGAGTTGTTGCGCCGACACCCGTCGCAGGTGGAGCTCACCGATATCGGCGAGCAGTTGCTCCAGCGCGCACGCGCCATGCTCGGCCTGGCCAACACTCTGCGCCAGGAGGCGGCCGATGCGCGGGGCATGAAAAGCGGTACGCTGCGCATTGGCTCGTTCGGCCCGACGGCGTCGATCAAGTTGCTGCCGAGAATTCTGCAGCGTTATCGCCAAGTCCATCCCGGCATAGAAGTGCACATCGATGAGGGGCCGGACCGGCAGGTGCTGCAGTGGCTGGAAGAGCGGCGAATCGACGTCGGTTTCGTGGTGTTGCCCGAGGAGCGCTTCGACACTTTTGCGCTGGTCGAAGACCAGATGGTTGCCCCTGCTCCCGCTCGGTCATCCACTGGCCGCAAGCGCGGCGCTGAGTCTTCAGGATTTATGTGCCGCTCCCTTTGTGCTGACCGAGGCCGGTTCAGCGGAACTGGTTTCACGCCTGTTCACTGCCGCGCGCCTGCAACCGAACATTCGCTACCGCTGCTCGCAATTGCTCAGCACCCTTGACGTCGTCAGCCGGGGCGATGCAGTCACGGTCGTCGCCGAAGGCTCATTGCCAGACGATCCAGCGCCGCGCTACGTGAAGAAGCCGCTGTTGCCGGCAGTGCAACGTCTGATCGGCCTCGCTGTTCTCGATCAGCGTCAGGCTTCGCCCGCCACGCGGGCATTTATCGAACTCGCCAAGCAGATCAATCAGCCGTGAGCAGCACAAGCGCCAGCAGCCATCTATCATCCCTTCTGACTCCGCTGTTCTTCACCGATGCGCCCGTTGCCCAGGCCTGCATTCGAGCGTTCCACCTCATCGCAACAGGATGCGCCTATGCCCTTGACCGTCAGACCCCGCCGCAAACGTAGCGTGCGCATTTTGGTGACCCCTGCTTTGCGGTGTATTGCCCGTCCTGCTGGGCGGCGGGATTCTGTATATGCAAGCCGAACGGGCCTTGCAGCAGAGCACGCAAAACACCGCCGATGAGGCGTTGCGCCAATTCGAGCTGATGCTCGACAACACTGCCCAGGCTGCCATCGAGTTATTGCCCCTGGCTGGCCAGCCCTGCGAAAGCGTAAAACTGGCTTTGCGCGAACAGGTGACCCGCCGGCCTTTCGTGCGCTCGACCAACCTGGTGTGGGACAACAACCTCTATTGCAGCTCGCTGTTCGGTGATTTCAAGGAAGCCGTGAATCCGGGCGACTATGCGCAAGGCAAACTGTGGTTGATGAATGGCAACCCCGTCACGCCCGACACCGCGCTGCTGGTGTATCGGCTCAGCGAAGGTCGCGGTGGCGCGCTGACTACGCTCGATGGCTATCACTTGAGCAACATCCTGCGCCTGATCGGTCGGCAGACGCAGTTGGTACTGCAGGTCGGCGACAACTGGCTGTCGGCCGATGGCAAAGTGCATCAGGGCGCCCTCCCGCCGCTGCCGATTGCGCAAAGTACGTTGGTGTCTTCACGTTACGCCTTCAGTGTCAGCGCAGGGTTCGCGCAAGGGCAAACGTGGCGCTACATGGCCGCCGAATACCCACCGCTGTTCAGCCTGCTGATCTTTTTCGGGGTGATCTCGGGCGCAATCGCTCACGTCCTGCAACGACGCGCCACCTCGCCCAGCCATGAAATGCTCCGCGCTCTGGAGGCCGGCGAGTTCGTCCCTTACTTTCAGCCGGTGGTGCATGGTGACAGCAGGAAATGGTCCGGCACCGAAGTGCTGATGCGCTGGAAACACCCCAAGGAAGGTCTGGTGCGCCCGGACCTGTTCATCCCGTTCGCTGAACATTCGGGTCTGATCGTGCCCATGACCCGCTCGCTGATGCAACAGACTGCCGCCCTGCTTGGCCCGCTTTCTGTGGACTTCGACCAACCGTTCCATATCGGCATCAACATCACCGCCAGTCACTGCCAGGACCTGGAGCTAGTGGAGGACTGTCGCGAATTTCTCGCCGGTTTGCCCCCGGCAGTATCAACCTGGTGCTGGAGCTGACCGAGCGCCAACTGATCGAGCCGACCGATGTCACGCACCAGTTGTTCGAGCAGTTGCACATGCTCGGCGTGATGATCGCCATCGACGACTTCGGCACCGGGCATTCAAGCCTGGGCTACCTGCGAAAATTCAATGTCGACTTTCTCAAGATCGACCAGAGTTTTGTCGCGATGATCGGCATTGATGCGCTGTCGCGGCATATTCTGGACACGATTATCGAACTCTCGGCCAAGCTTGATCTGGGTATTGTTGCCGAAGGTGTAGAAACTCCGGCACAGGCTGACTACCTGACCGCACACCACGTCAACTTCCTGCAAGGCTATCTGTTCGGAAAACCCATGCCCGGCGCTGACTTCATCGCTGCATTAAGTGATCGTTAACTAAAAATAAATTAAGCCCGACGCTTCGACCCGACGCACCAAATTGATACAAAACACCACTGTTGTTACATGACGACAAGATCAGGATTTACTCTTGGCGCATTAACTACTACAATTTTTTCAGCCTGTGCAAGATTGACAGGTGAGCCATTATCACCGAGTCGCTTCAAGGCTCTTGGCTTATAGCTTTGTTTGCGGTTGGTATCAGCCAAACACACTATTGGAGTAAAGATATTGTCCAGACTCGCTGAATTTCGTGCAGCTGAAAAGGCCCTTCAGGAACAGCTCAAGCAGCTGGAATCGCTGAAGAACGATGCCGGGCTCAAGAAAGAAATCGAATTCGAAGAAAAGCTCCAGGGGCTGATGAAAACCTACGGCAAAGGCCTGAAAGACATCATCGCCATTCTCGATCCGAACCCGTCCAAGTCCGGCTTGCAAGTGTCCGCCGCACCAAA
>NZ_JBFDVZ010000003.1:0-11577 GCF_050473925.1 Pseudomonas sp. S8 | reverse complement strand
ATCGCCGAAGTTGTCCGGCTCTTCGCGTTTTTAATCGCGCCAGTTCCTCTTTGGCTTCGCGCAGCTTGGCGCGGCTGCTGCCGGACAGGGCAATGCGCCGGGCATGGCCGAGCGCAGGGTGCGGATGATATTGATCCGCGACGGGTTGCCTTCGTTGCTGATCCCGGCGCGCACGGTCTTGAACGTGTCAGTCCGCTGAGATTGCGTTTCAACCAGATTCGGCAGTTCGAGGTCTTCGAACATGAATTCGAGGAATTCTTCCTGAGTGATCTGGAAAACGAATTCATCATGCCCTCGCCGGAATTGCCAGCCTTGCCGGGACCGCGTCCGCCGCCCCCTCCCGGTGGCCGGGCGATGTGTTCGCCGGCAGTGAATTCCTTGTTGCCGGGGTGAACCACGGTCTGTTTGCCGCCGCGGCCGTGGTGAAGCACCGGTTCGTCGATGTCGCGACCGGGAATGCTGATCTGCTCACCGTGTTCCATGTCAGTGATGGAACGCCGGCTGACCGCCTCTTCGACAGCCTTCTTGATGTGATCACGGTAACGCCGCAGGAAGCGCTGGCGGTTCACCGTGCTCTTGTTCTTGCCATTGAGACGTCGGTCGATCACATAGCCTCATGACTGCTCCTTAGAAGCTGTCCTGCAAAGGCGGGAGCGGTCATGCAGCATGAGCCGAATGCCAAGGGGCGTACACGCTCCCCCAAGCGCTCTGGATGCTGCCTGTACCTCGCTACCGACTTGCGAACACCTTCCAGAGGCCTGTGTAGCAGAAAATGCGGGCACAGGCCTCGGGCTGACGACAACCGGTCTGACCGGCCGCGGTTTACTGTTGACTTTCTGACCCGCAGGTACCACTCGGACAGCAGTCGTACCTGTTTGTCGGTGTAGCCGCGTTCGACCATTCGAGTAACGAAGTCGTTGTGTTTCTGTTGATCCTCTTTGCTGGCTTTGGCATTGAAGCTGATGACTGGCAGCAGGTCTTCGGTGTTGGAGAACATTTTCTTCTCGATGACCACTCGCAGTTTTCGTAGCTGAGCCAGGTCGGGTTCTTGCCGTTGTTGTTGGCTCGGGCGCGCAACACGAAGTTGACGATCTCGTTGCGGAAATCCTTCGGATTGCTGATGCCGGCCCGGTTCTCGATTTCTCCAGTTCTTCGTTCAAGGCGACGCGGTTGAGAATCTCGCGGTTTCCGGATCGCGGTATTCCTGATCCTGAATCCAGAAGTCCGCATACAGCACGTAGCGGTCGAAGATGTTCTGCCCGTACTCGCTGTAAGACTCCAGTAAGCGGTCTGAATCTCCTGCCGATGAATTCGATATAACGCGGCGCCAGGTACTCCCTTGAGGTAGCGCAGGTAGCGTTCACGGGTTTCAGCTGGAAACTGTTCCTGCTCGATCTGCTGTTCCAGCACGTACAGCAGGTGTACCGGGTTGGCGGCGATTTCATGCGGATCGAAGTTGAACCACTTTGGACAGGATCTTGAAGGCAAAGCGGGTCGACAGACCGTTCATGCCTTCGTCGACGCCCGCCGAATCGCGGTATTCCTGAATCGACTTGGCCTTCGGATCGGTGTCCTTGAGGTTTTCCCCGTCGTAGACACGCATCTTCGAATAGATGTTGGAGTTTTCCGGCTCCTTGAGGCGCGACAGCACAGTGAACTGCGCCAGCATCTTCAGGGTGTCCGGCGCGCAGTGAGCCTTGGCCAGGGAGCTGTTAACAGCAATTTGTCGTAGATCTTCACTTCGTCACTGACCCGCAGGCAGTACGGCACTTTGACGATATAGATCCGGTCGATGAAGGCTTCGTTGTTCTTGTTGTTGCGGGAAAGTGTGCCACTCCGATTCGTTGGAGTGCGCGAGCAGGATCCCGGTGAACGGAATCGCACCGAGGCCTTCGGTACTGTTGTAGTTGCCTTCCTGGGTGGCGGTCAGCAATGGGTTGCAGCACTTGATCGGTGCCTTGAACATTTCGACGAATTCCATCAGGCCCTGGTGGCCCGGCACAGCGCGCCGAGTAGTAGCTGTAGGCGTCGGCGTCGTTCTGTGGGTATTCCTCGAGTTTGCGGATGTCGACCTTGCCACCAGCGCGGAGATGTCCTGGTTGTTCTCGTCGCCCGGTTCGGTCTTGGCCACGGCGATCTGGTTGAGAATCGACGGGTACAGCTTGACCACGCGGAACTGGCTGATGTCGCCGCCAATTCAGCAGGCGTTTGGTCGCCCATGGCCGACATGATGGTGTTGAGATAGCGCCGTGGGATGCCGAAGTCCTTCCTCAAGGATCGCGCCATCTTCGGTGGCGTTGAACAGACCCAGAGGTGATTCGAATACCGGCGAGCCCTTGATCGCATAGAAGGGCACTTTTTCCATCAACTGTTTCAGCTTCTCGGCCAGGGACGACTTACCGCCACCGACGGGGCCGAGCAGGTAGAGAATCTGTTTCTTCTCTTCCAGGCCTTGGGCGGCATGGCGGAAATACGAGACGATCTGGTCGATGCATTCTTCCATCCGTGGAAGTCTTCAAAGGCCGGATAGCGACGAATCACCTTGTTGGAGAAGATCCGCGACAGCCGCGAGTTGGTCGACGTATCGAGCAGCTCGGGTTCGCCAATAGCCATCAGTAGACGCTCGGCGGCGGAAACGTAAGCGCTGCGATCCTTTTTGCACAGCTCCAGGTACTCCTGCAGCGAGAGTTCTTCCTGGCGTGTGGACTCGAAGCGTTGTTGGAAGTGGCTAAAGATACTCATGACGTCACCTCGCTCGATACGTGGAGCCGACCGACCCGGATCACTCAGTCGATGCTGGCAAGCAGCCGTGGTGGCCACTTGTTTACCCCCCAGAACACTTTCGCGGTCGACAACCTTGAAAGTCACTCCCGATGACCCGTTGCGCCGGTGTACCGGCTCTCCCCTGTTTTGGATGGCCTGGGCTTAAGGATAGTTGGGAATTCGAGAGGTAAAGGCGAGATACGTAATTAGTTGTGGCAGACCGTTCGTCTGTCACGCGCAGGCCCGCGTGAGCCGGGGCCTGCGCGTGACAAAAAATTATTCTGCGCTGCCTTCCGCGGTTTCGCAGGATAAGTCGTACGCCACAGCTCGAAGCCGCCGTCATGCTGTAGACGTCGGAGAAGCCCTGGCTGGTCAGTAAGCCGCAGCGTTCTGGCTGGAGTTGCCGTGATAGCAGACCACCACCAGCGGTGCGTCGAGATCGGCGTTACGGATGAATTCCGAGATCGAGTGGTTATCCAGATGGGTCGAGCCGGCGATGTGCAGCGCGGCATAGGTTTGCGGGTCGCGGATGTCGACCACCACAGCGCCCTTGTTCACGCAGGGCCTGGGCCTGTTCCGGGGGGATTCGTTTGAATTCGCTCATGGCGGGTTCCTGTAGCTCGGCAGAATGCGCAGTCTAACGCGGGACGCTGACTGGCGACGTTTCGGGGATAAGTGGGGCGACGGTCGGGGCAAGCCCGCCGTGCTCATCGCATTTGCACGACACGCGCTCGCCGCTGTCGACGTTCATCAGGGTCAGGCTGCCGCCCCAGACACAACCGGTGTCCAGTGCCGAGACGCCCGGTTCGCGGACATCGCCTTCCAGTGCGGCCCAGTGGCCGAAAATGATCCGCAGGCCCACGGGTTTTACGCTCCTTGTGCTGGAACCACGGTTTGTAGCCCGGTGGCGCGGTTGTCGAGGCCTTCCTTGCTCTTGAGGTCGAGCTTGCCGTCGGCGGTGCAGAAGCGCATGCGGGTGAAATAGTTGGTGATCACGCGCAGACGGGTCACGCCGGTGAGATCACTGTCCCACTTCGCCGGCTCGTTGCCGTACATGCCATCGAGGTACAACGGAAACAGGTTGTCGTCACGCAGCGCGGCTTCGGTTTCGGCGGCGTACTTCAAGGCCTTGCGCAACGACCCACTGCGGGGGGATGCCCGCGTGCACCATGGCGACTTCGCGCTGTTCGTCGTAGTGCATGAGTTTCTGTTGGCGCAGCCATTCGAGCAGGTCAGCCGCATCGGGGCTTCGAGAATCTCGCGCAGGGTGTCGGATTTCTTCAGGCGCTCGATGTTGTTGGCGGCGGCGAGCAGATGCAGATCGTGGTTGCCGAGTACGCAGACCAGCGACTCGCGCATGCCATAGAGAAACCGCAGGGTCTCCAGCGACTGAGGGCCACGGTTGACCAGATCGCCGACCAGCCACAGCCGATCAAGCCTGGGGTCGAACGCGACTTGCTTGAGCAGGCATTTGAGCGGTGCAAGGCAGCCTTGCAGGTCGCCGACGGCGTACGTCGTCATCAGTGCAGGGCTCCAGGCACGGCGAGGCGGAAAGGCTTGATGATCGCGTCGAAATGCTTGCCATCGTCGGCGACCATTTCGTAAGTGCCCTGCATGGTGCCGACCTTGGTGGTCATCACTGTGCCGCTGCTGTAAGTGTGACTTTTGCCGACCTCGATCAGTGGTTTGCTGGCCGACAACGCCGGGCGCCGCGAACCTCTTCGACATGCCGTCACCGTCGTAATGACCCAATGTCGTGACATCAGCTGGGCAGGGCGCTCGCCATTGTTCTGCACGGTGATGGTGTAGGCGAAGGCGAAGCGGTGGTGCTCGGGTTGCGATTGGTCTGCCAGGTAGCGGGTAACGACACTGACATCGACCTGATAACGAGGATCGGACATGCAAAAGGGCCTTAAACAAAGCGGAACGCGAGGCGTAGCTGATGGGGAATCAGTCTAGGCAAGTATCGGCAGTAAACCAGAGTGGCGTCCTGCCCGATAGCGTTCATCGCCGGTCAGTCGGCGACAGGAGTTTGCGGGGCTTGTTCGCTGAGCTTGTCGGCCAGGCGCACGAATGCGGCCAGGTCCAGTTGCTCGGGGCGCAGGCTGCCATCGACACCTGCGGCTTCGATCTCGGCAGCGGTCATCAATTGCTTGAGGGTGTTGCGCAGGGTCTTGCGACGCTGGTTGAAGGCTTCGCGAACGACGCGTTCGAGCAGGCGATGATCCTTGGCCGGGTGCGGCAGCACCGCGTGCGGCACCAGACGGACGATGGCCGAGTCGACCTTCGGCGGCGGATTGAACGCGCCCGGGCCGACGTTGAACAGGTGCTCCACGCGGCAGTGGTACTGAACCATGATCGACAGACGCCCCCAGTCGCCGCGCCCGGGCCGGCCGCCAGACGCTCGACCACTTCCTTCTGCAGCATGAAGTGCATGTCGCGAATGATGCCGGCGTTGTTCAGCAGATGGAAAATCAGCGGCGTGGAAATGTTGTAAGGCAGGTTGCCCACCACACGCAGACTGTTCGGCGCGGCGTTGAGGGTGTTGAAGTCGAACTTCAGCGCATCGCCCTGATGCAGGTGAAGTTGCTCTTGCCGGCGAACTGCTGGTTGAGGATCGGGATCAGGTCCTTGTCCAGTTCCACCACGTCGAGTTGTGCGCCGGAGTTGAGGATGCCGGCGGTCAGTGCGCCCTGGCCCGGGCCGATTTCCAGCATGCGGTCGTCAGGCTTGGCGCTGATGGAGCGCAGGATGCGGTCGATGACGCCGGCATCGTGCAGGAAGTTCTGGCCAAAGCGTTTGCGCGCCTTGTGTTGGTATTGCTCGGTCATAAACGGGTCTCGGCCATCTGGTAGGCGGTTTCCAGGGCGACCTGCAGGCTGCCGGTGTCGATCTTGCCGCTGCCGGCCAGATCCAGGGCAGTGCCGTGGTCGACCGACGTGCGGATGATCGGCAGGCCGAGGGTCACGTTGACCGCCGCGCCGAAGCCTTTGTACTTCAGCACGGGCAGGCCCTGGTCGTGGTACATCGCCAGCACTGCGTCGCAGTGCTCCAGATATTTGGGGGTAAACAGAGTGTCGGCAGGCAGCGGGCCACGGAGGTCCATGCCCTCGCCGCGCAGGCGCTCCAATGTCGGTTCGATGATGTCGATTTCTTCATGGCCCAGGTGTCCGCCTTCACCGGCGTGCGGGTTGAGTCCGCAGACCAGAATACGTGGCCGGGCGATGCCGAATTTGTCTTGCAGGTCGGCGTGCAGAATTCGCGTGACCCGTTCCAGCCGCTCCGGGGTGATTGCATCGGCAATCTCGCGCAGGGGCAGGTGAGTGGTGACCAGGGCCACGCGCAACCGCGAGTAGCGAGCATCATCACCACTTGGGCGGTGTGGGTCAGGTCGGCGAGGAATTCCGTGTGTCCGGAGAACGGGATACCGGATTCGTTGATCACGCCCTTGTGTACCGGAGCGGTGATCATCCCGGCGAAGTCGCCGTTCAGGCAGCCGTTGCCGGCACGGGTCAGGGTTTCGAGGACGAAGGCGGCGTTAGCCTTGCTCAGTTGTCCAGCGACCACCGGAGCGCTGAGTGGAGTATCCCAGACATACAGGCTACCGGCGGGGGCTGGAACAGCCGGCCAGTTGTCAGGCGCAACCTCAAGCAAAGAGACGGCCAGCCCCAACTGCGCGGCCCGCCTCGGTAAGCAGGTCGCGGCTGGTGATGGCAATCAGGGGATGTGGCTGGGCTTGCGAGGCGAGCAGCAGGCACAGGTCGGGACCGATGCCGGCTGGTTCGCCGGGTGTCAGCGCGAAACGCTTGGGTTTCACTGCGCTGCCTGGTCTGCACCAGGGAGTTTGATTTCTACGTAGGCTTCTTCACGAATCTGACGCAGCCAGTTTTGCAGCTCTTCATCGTATTTTTTGTTACGCAGAACATTCATTGCCTGTTGCTCGCGTGCCGATTCGGTGCTGTCGGTGGCGCGGCGGCCAAGGACTTCCAGCACGTGCCAGCCGTACTGGGTCTGGAACGGCTTGGACAGCTGACCTTGTGGGGTCTTGGCCATCACTTCGCGGAATTCCTGGTACCAGTGCGTTCGGGTCAATCCAGTTCAGGTCGCCGCCGTTGAGCGCCGAGCCCGGGTCTTCGGAGTAGTTCTTCGCCAGTTCAGCGAAGTCTTCACCGGCCAGGATGCGCTCGTACAGCGATTGCACCAGGGCTTTGGTCTTGGCTTCGTCGCGGATCGGGCTTGGCTTGACCAGGATGTGGCGCACATGCACCTCATCACGCATCTGGGTTTCGCCACCCGTTTGGCCAGCAGCTTGAGAATGATGAAACCACCCGGAGTGCGGGCAGGCTGAGTGATGTCGCCCACCGCCATGCTGCTCAACTCGCGGTCGAACGGCGGTGGCAATTGCGCAGCTTTACGCCAGCCCATGTCGCCGCCTTCCAGGGCGTTGTCGCTGCCGGATTTGGCAACGGCCATCTGACCGAAGTCAGCGCCTTGCTTGAGTTGCTGGTAAACGTCCATGGCCTGACGGTAAGCGCTCTGAATCGCCTTCAGAACTGGCGCTTTTCCGGCGTCGGGATCAGGATGTTGGCCAGGTGCAGCTCTTCGGACAGTTGCATCTTGCCCAGGTCGGGAAGCGAGGAAGTTCTTCACTTCCTGCTCGGAGACCTGAATGCGTTCTGCCACGCGGCGCTGACGCACGCGGCTGATGATCATCTCGCGCTTGATCTGGTCACGGGCGTCGTCATAGGACAAACCGTCGTGAGCCAGGGCGAGCGCGGAATTGATCCACGGTCATGTTGTTGCGTTGGGCGATGGTGCCGACTGCCTGGTTCAGCTCTTCGTCGGTAATGCGGATGCCGGAACGCTCGCCGATCTGCAGTTGCAGGTTTTCGACGATCAAGCGCTCGAGCACCTGCTGATCCAGCACGCCCGGCGGCGGCATGCCGCCGCCACGCTTGGCGATGGTCTGCTGAACTTCATGGACACGCTGGTCCAGCTGGCTCTGCATGACCACGTCGTTATCAACGATCGCAACCACTTTATCGATGGACTGTACTGCGGCGTTGGCCGCAGTACCCAGGAACAGCGCGCCCAGCAACAGCGGGCGCAGAGAATCAGAAAGCTTGGTCTTCACGTTGACGATAACCTTGGATGCCTTTGTCGAGGAAGCTCTCTACCTTGGCGCCAGTCAGCCGCCGAGTCCCTTCAGAACAATTTGGAGTAAGACGCCGTGGTCGCCTTTTTCGTTTTGCGAGCTTCCTGACTGAATTCGTCGTAGGAAACCCAGTAACGGTTGATCAGGCGCAGTTTCCAGCAGCAGTTGTCGTACTCGAAACCACCAAAGGCTTCCAGCGTACGGTTGCGGTTGTAGTCGTACTGCCAGCGGCTGATCGCGCTCCACTGCGGAACGATCGGCCAGATGACCGAGAAGTCATGCTGCTGGATCTTGTAGTAGTCCTTCACGTAGCCAGGCTGCCCCGGGGTGCCGTAGTCGCCACCACCCACCGACCATTTGCCGGTGGTCTGATCGTAACGAACCTGGTCGTTGCGATAGCGATAACCGACGTTGACCACCTTGTTCGGGTTGTCTTCTGGCTGGTAGTGGAACATCGCGCTGCCGGAGCGTGGGCTGCGGCTGTCCGGGTCCCAGTTGTAATCGGCCGTGGTGCGCCAATCGCGGTTCCAGCGGTATTCGTATTCCAGCGCGTATGGCGACACGTCGGACTGGGCATCCTTGCGATCCTTGAACGCGATGCCTGGCAGTTGGACTTCACGATCCTTGAAGTAGTAAGCCTGACCGACGCTGATGCGCTGACGCTCGAATCCATCGTCTTCGATCCAGCGGCTGGTCACGCCCAGCGACAGTTTGTTCTCGTCACCGACACGGTCGGCACCGGAGAAGCGGTTGTCACGGAACAGCGAAGCGTAGTTGAAGGTGTATTCGCTGGTGTCGAATACCGGAATGTCTTCCTGATCAACCTTGGGTACATACAGGTAGAACAGGCGCGGTTCCAGGGTCTGGCGATAGTTCTTGCCGAAGTACGACGTGTTTGCGGTCGAAGTACAGGCCGCTGTCGACGCTGGCGATCGGTACGCCACGGCTCTGATTACGACTATAGTTTTCGCCGGCCAGCAGGGTGTCTTTCCCTCGCTGATCCAGATCAAGGTCGTACTGGGTGTACTGGTACTTGAGCGATGGTTTCAGGAAACCATAGGTCCAGTTCATCGGCAGGCTGACGCCTGGTTTCAGATTCAGACGGTCGCCATTGGCGCGCGCCAGACCCTGTACGTTGGTATCGAGGCGTGGCGAGACGTTGCCGTCTTCATCCGTAAAGCTTCCTGTTTTCAGATCACGATCAAACCGCACAAGCTCGGTCTCAGTAATCGAAATTCAAACCTTCCGGGTGATACGGCAACTGACCATTGAAGGTGATCTGCGGCAGACGGCCGTACGGCGTAATGTTCGAAACAGTAGCCAATTGGTACTGCTGAGCATTCAGGCGTGCGGTGTAGCTGTCACCGCGGTAGGTCACCGATCCCTGCTGGTTCACATAGTCAGCGCTCTTCACACCGATCTGATCGGTGCTCAGGTCCTGGAAGTAGTACGGATCGCTGATCTTGGTGTAGTCAACCTGAGTCATCACTCGGAGTCGAGACCACCCTTGTGCTGCCAGTTGTACATGTAGCGATTTTTTTCGTAGTCGGTCTGCTTGCTGCGATCGGTATCTTCGTCGTTCAGATACGCCGCACCGAACTGGCCTTCGCTGGACTTGGTCAGGTAACGGAACTCGCCTTCGACCAGCATGCCGCGCTTGCTCATGTAGCGCGGGTACAACGTGGCATCGTAGTTCGGCGCCAGGTTGAAGTAGTACGGGGTGACCAGCATGAAGCCAGTGTCGCTGCCGGTGCCGATGGTCGGCGGCAGGAAACCCGATTGGCGACGGTCGTCGATCGGGAAGTAGATGTACGGCGTGTACAGGATAGGAATGTCCTTGACCCGCATCGTCACGTGGTCGCGGTACCGAAAGCCGGTGGCCGGGTTCAGGGTGATGTTGTTGCCCTTGAGCTGCCAGGCGTTGCTGTTCGGTTCGCACGTGGTGTACGTGCCGTCCTTCAAGCGGATGATCGCGTTCTCGGCACGCTTGGCGTATAGCGCGTTACCGCGGATGCGCGATTTGTGCATCACGTATTCGGCGTTGTCGACCTTGGCTTCACCGGTTGTCGAGCTGTACATCGGCGTGGTCGCCGACGATCAGTGCACCGTTGTCGCGAATGCGTACGTCGCCATTGAGTTCGGCGCGGCTCTCGGCCTGATACAGGCTGGCCTCGTCGGACTCGACCTGCATGCTGCCTGACGCAGGACCACGTCGCCGGCCAGCGTACCCACCTGATCTTCGGTGTTGTAGCGCGAGGCTTTGGCGCGATAAAGGTCGGTGCGTCACTTTTATTCGTCTTGTCATTCATGCCAGGACGAATCGGTTCGATATAGGAACCAGAGCAGTAAGGACCGGTCTCGGCCAATTGGGCGGCGGTGAGCTTCTCGCGCGGAACCCAGTCGAGGTGACTGTAGTCTTCGCTACGGGATTTCAGGCCGCGGCCCTTGGCTTCGGTGACCAGCACAGGCTTGACGCCGGTGTCGGCAGTCGAACCGTTCTGGGCCGGGGCTTCGCCAGCGGCGCTGACGGCGCTGCCGTCATGCACCGGACGCGGCGGCAATGCAGCTGCCGGCGTCTTGGGCGCACACGCCCAGCCACCCGTTGCCGAGACGGCGCAGTCATACTGCTCGGCGGCAAACAACGAATTGACTGGCCAGAGGTTGCATCGCAGCAGACTGCCGGTTACCAACAACGGAAATTTTTTACGAAACGCGGGGGATTTCAATGCCATCTTATTAGTCCGGGCTTCCTGCGTGCCATCTGCCCGCGGTGTGGGCCGCACGCCTCTCGATGGTCTGAAAAAGATGCTGGATAATAAAGCATGACCCGCTTGACGGCTAGCGCCGTCGGAGACCCTTGCAATGCCTGACCAAGATGTACGCTTGCAACACCTGAAAGTTTGCTCGATGAGCAGTTGGCAATCCTGTTTGCAGATCAAGGCTGGGGCGCCGTGCCCCGGCCACGTTGACCGCGGCCAGCAGCGACGCGAGTTTCCGCCGGTATTTCCGCTGGGAAGGCGCGGGCCGCAGTTTCGTCGTGATGGACGCGCCACCGCCCCAGGAAAACTGCAAACCGTTCGTGGATATCGCCTTTTTGCTGGCGAAATCCGAATTAACGTGCCGAAAATTTATGCAGAAGACCTCGAACGCGGTTTTCTTTTGCTCAATGACCTGGGCAACAAGACCTATCTCGACGTAATCGACGGCGAAAATGCCGACGCCTTGTTCAGCGATGCCCTGCAGGCGCTGTTGGCTTTTCAGCAATTGCCGATGATCGCACCACTGCCGAGCTACGACGTCGCGCTGCTGCGCCGTGAGCTGGAATTGTTCCCCGAGTGGTACGTGAACGCGAGCTCGGCATCGAGTTCGACGCAGCACAGCAGCAACAATGGCAGTCCGTCAGCGAGCTGCTGATCGACAGCGCCCTGGCCCAGCCGAAAGTCCTGGTGCACCGCGACTACATGCCGCGCAACCTGATGCTCAGCGAGCCGAATCCCGGTGTGCTGGACTTTCAGGATGCGGTGTATGCCCGGTCACCTACGACGTCACCTGCCTGTTCAAGGACGCCTTCCTCAGCTGGCCTGAAGAGCGCGTGCGCGGCTGGCTGGAAAGTTACTGGCAGCAAGCCTCGGCGCTGGACATTCCGGTGCAAGCTGACT
>NZ_JBFDVZ010000002.1:0-22283 GCF_050473925.1 Pseudomonas sp. S8 | reverse complement strand
ATAATCAGATGAGCGGGGTAGCTGGCGGCCAGTGCGCGGGCTTTCTGTTCGGCGAGGCGCTTGACCAGTTCGATGGCGGATTCGCCCGGCTGGTGGCTTTCGTCGATATCCGGCGAGCTGCAGACGAACGGCAGGTGCAGGCGGGCGAGCAATTCACGGCGATAAGTCGAGCTCGAAGCAAGTAATAAAGGCAGCATTGACGTCTCCTGAGGCAGGCGCGAATTCTAGCGGAGGCACGCAAGTGACGGACAGGGCACAATTTCCTTTGACATGGGTGGGGGCATCCCTATAATGCTGCGCCTATGTTGAATGACCCGATTCCACCTCACGTTGACCCGCGCAAATTGGCTGACCGTGGCACCACCCTTCAAGGTGAACTGCTGCTGGCCGATTTGAAGAGACTCTGCGACCCGCTTTCCGACGATGTCGGTACGGTGCAGGCCAAATTCGTTTTTGAGCGAGATGAACGTAAATCTGTGGTGATCCACAGCTTTATCGACACCGAAGTCAAAATGGTTTGCCAGCGTTGTCTTGAGCTGGTCACCCTGCCGATCCACAGCGAATGCAGTTACGCTGTTGTGAAGGAGGGTGCGAATACCCAGTCGTTACCGAAAGGTTATGACGTGCTGGAACTGGGCGAAGATCCATTGGATCTGCAGTCACTGATCGAGGAGGAGCTTCTGCTCGCCTTGCCCATTGTGCCTGCTCATCATCCGGAAGAATGCCAGCAGCCGGCGGGAGCAGATGAGCCCGAACCGAGCGAGGACGAGGTAACGCGGTCCAACCCGTTCAGTGTATTGGCGCAGTTAAAGCGTGACCCAAACGTTTAGGAGTTAATCAATTATGGCTGTTCAGCAGAACAAAAAATCCCGCTCTGCCCGTGACATGCGCCGTTCGCACGACGCTCTCGAGGCTAGCACCCTGTCTGTAGAAAAAACCACTGGTGAAGTTCACCTGCGTCACCACGTATCGCCAGAAGGCGTATACCGTGGCCGTAAAGTGATCGACAAGGGCGCTGACGAGTAATCACTTGTCCGCTCAAGTCATCGCGATTGACGCAATGGGCGGGGACTTCGGTCCCCCGCAGCATTGTTCAGGCCAGCCTTGCTTGCCTTTCTGCTACGCCCTCGCTGCACCTGACCCTCGTCGGTCAACCCTCCCTACTTGAAGAACTGATCAACGGCCAATCGGCTGCCGATCGCGCGCGCCTGACAATTGTCCCGGCGTCTGAAGTCATCACCATGGACGAAAAGCCGACCCAGGCCTTGCGTGGCAAGCCTGACTCGTCGATGCGTGTCGCCCTGGAACTGGTGCGTGACGGAAAGGCCCAGGCCTGTGTCAGCGCCGGCAATACCGGGGCGTTGATGGCGCTGTCGCGATTTGTGCTCAAGACCTTGCCGGGGATTGATCGGCCGGCGATGGTGGCGGCGATTCCGACGCAGAAGGGTTATTGCCAGTTGCTCGACCTGGGCGCCAACGTCGATTGCAGCGCCGAGCATCTATTGCAGTTCGCGGTGATGGGCTCGGTGGCGGCGCAGACGCTGGGCATCGCCCGGCCGCGTGTCGCGTTGCTGAATATTGGTACCGAAGACATCAAGGGCAATCAGCAGGTCAAGTTGGCGGCGACCTTGTTGCAGGCGGCGCGCGGCATCAACTACATCGGTTTTGTCGAGGGCGATGGCCTGTATCGCGGCGAGGCGGATGTGGTGGTCTGTGACGGTTTTGTCGGCAATATCCTGCTCAAGTCCAGCGAAGGCCTGGCGACAATGATCGCTGCGCGTATCGAGGCCTTGTTCAAGCAAAGCTTCGCTTCCCGCGTGGTGGGTGCTTTGGCCCTGCCATTGATGAAGCGTCTGCAGGCGGATCTGGCGCCTGCGCGACATAACGGCGCAAGTTTTCTCGCTTGCAGGGCATCGTGGTGAAAAGTCACGGTTCGGCCGGGGTTCAGGGCTTTCAGAGCGCGATTCAGCGCGCGCTGATCGAGATTCAGGAGAACCTGCCCGAGCGCCTCCACGGTCGTCTGGAGGATCTGTTGTCTTAGGCGTTTTCGTCGGACAATGCTTAAATGTGACCGCCCGGTTCAAAGGGCCATCCAACTGTCAGTTTCTTGCGTCCCCCGGTGGGGCGTCACTTTCCGACGACAAGATCATTAGGGGCTTGTTACATGTCTGCTTCCCTCGCATTCGTCTTTCCAGGACAGGGTTCGCAGTCCCTCGGCATGCTGGCCGAGCTGGGCGCGGAACATCCGCTGATCCTCGAAACTTTCAAAGAAGCCTCTGAGGCTCTGGGCTATGACCTGTGGGCATTGACCCAGCAGGGCCCGGAAGAGCTGCTCAATCAAACCGATAAAACCCAACCGGCCATTCTGACCGCCTCGATCGCCCTGTGGCGTCTGTGGCTGGCTGAAGGCGGCGCGCGTCCGGCATTCGTTGCCGGTCACAGCCTGGGTGAATACAGCGCGCTGGTTGCTGCTGGCAGCCTGAGCCTGGCTGATGCGGTCAAGCTCGTCGAGCGCCGTGGTCAGCTGATGCAGGAAGCTGTTCCGGCCGGGCAGGGTGGCATGGCTGCGATTCTCGGTCTGGAAGACGCTGATGTGCTGGCCGCCTGTGCCGAAGCGGCGCAAGGCGAAGTGGTCAGCGCGGTGAACTTCAACTCGCCGGGCCAGGTGGTGATTGCTGGTGCCAAGGCTGCCGTCGAGCGTGCTATTGAAGGTTGCAAGGCCCGTGGTGCCAAGCGTGCCATGCCGTTGCCGGTGAGCGTGCCGTCGCACTGCGAGCTGATGCGTCCGGCGGCCGAGCGCTTTGCCGAATCCATCGCTGCCATCGACTGGCAGGCACCGCAGATCCCGGTCGTACAGAACGTCAGCGCGCAAGTGCCGGCCGATCTGGACACCCTCAAGCGTGATCTGCTCGAACAACTGTACAAGCCCGTTCGCTGGGTTGAATCGGTCCAGACCCTGGCCGCCAAAGGCGCCACCAGTCTGGTCGAATGCGGTCCGGGCAAAGTCCTGGCCGGTCTGAACAAACGTTGCGCCGAAGGCGTTTCGACTTCCAACCTCAATACCCCAGACGCTTTCGCTGCCGCCCGTGCAGCGCTGGCCTGAATCAGGAGAAACTTGCATGAGTCTGCAAGGTAAAGTTGCACTGGTCACCGGTGCAAGCCGCGGTATCGGCCAGGCCATCGCACTGGAACTGGGTCGTCAGGGCGCCATCGTTGTTGGCACCGCGACCCTCCGCCAAAGGCGCCGAGGCCATTGCTGCCACCCTGAAAGAGCACGGTATCCAGGGCACGGGTCTGGAACTGAACGTCACCAGCGACGAATCGGTCAGCGCGGTGCTGGCGAGCATTCAGGAGCAGTTCGGTGCGCCGGCCATTCTGGTCAATAATGCTGGCATCACCCGCGATAATCTGATGATGCGCATGAAAGACGATGAATGGTACGACGTGATCGATACCAATCTGAACAGTCTGTATCGCCTGTCCAAGGGCGTTTTGCGTGGCATGACCAAAGCGCGCTGGGGCCGAATTATCAGTATTGGCTCGGTGGTGGGTGCCATGGGCAACGCAGGCCAAGTAAACTATGCAGCCGCCAAGGCCGGTCTGGAAGGTTTCAGCCGTGCGATGGCGCGTGAAGTCGGTTCGCGTTCGATTACGGTCAACTCGGTAACCCCAGGGTTCATCGACACCGATATGACCCGCGAACTGCCGGAAGCACAGCGTGAAGCCTTGCAGACGCAGATTCCGCTGGGTCGTCTGGGGCAAGCTCAAGAGATCGCCTCGGTGGTCGCTTTTCTTGCATCCGACGGTGCGGCATACGTCACTGGGGCTACAATCCCGGTGAACGGTGGGATGTACATGTAAGTAAAATGTGACGGATTGCTTCAAAAAAATGTCATACGAGCTGTCTAAAATCCGTTATAAAGCTGCAATCTATTTATAGGCAGAGGGCCGCAGGGTTTGAGGAGTGAAGCTTTCAGTTGAAAAGCTGAAAAGCCTTTCTATACACTTACCCACTGGCCAGCTGCCTGAATTTGTCCATTAGGAGTGAAAACAAGGTATGAGCACCATCGAAGAGCGCGTCAAGAAAATCGTTGCCGAGCAACTGGGTGTTAAAGAAGAAGAAGTGGTCAACACTGCTTCCTTCGTTGAAGACCTGGGTGCCGACTCCCTTGACACCGTTGAGCTGGTGATGGCTCTGGAAGAGGAATTCGAGACCGAAATCCCTGACGAAGAAGCTGAGAAGATCACTACTGTACAAGCTGCAATCGACTACGTTACTAGCCACCAGGCGTAATAGTTTGTAATCGTTGTCTGCTGTCATGGAAAAACCGCACTGCCATCATGGCGTGCGGTTTTTTCTTTAGGCCTGATGCAAAGTCGTCATTTGAAAAAGGAGAGTGCTGTGTCGCGTAGACGCGTCGTAGTCACCGGTATGGGTATGTTGTCGCCACTGGGCACGGATGTGCCAAGCAGCTGGCAGGGCATTCTGGCTGGCCGCAGTGGCATTGGTCTGATCGAACACACCGACCTTTCTGCCTATTCCACCCGTTTTGGCGGCTCGGTAAAGGGCTTCAATGTCGAGGAATACCTGTCGGTCAAGGAAGCACGCAAGCTCGACCTGTTCATTCAGTACGGTCTGGCCGCGGGTTTTCAGGCTGTTCGCAATGCTGGTCTGGAAGTCACCGACGCCAACCGTGAGCGCATTGGCGTGGCCATGGGTTCGGGCATCGGCGGTCTGACCAATATCGAAGAAACCAGCCGTACCCTGCATGAGACGGGCCCGCGTCGAATCTCGCCATTCTTCGTGCCAGGCTCGATCATCAATATGATTTCCGGTTTTCTGTCCATCCATCTGGGTGCACAGGGGCCGAACTACGCCATTTCCACTGCCTGTACCACCGGTACGCACTGCATTGGCATGGCGGCGCGCAACATCATGTACGACGAAGCCGACGTGATGATCGCCGGTGGTGCCGAGATGGCCGCATGCGGTCTGGGCATGGGCGGCTTCGGCGCGTCCCGTGCGCTGTCGACCCGCAACGACGAACCTACTCGCGCCAGTCGTCCATGGGACAAGGGCCGTGATGGCTTCGTGCTTTCCGACGGTGCCGGCGCGCTGGTGCTCGAAGAGCTCGAGCACGCCAAGGCTCGCGGCGCGACCATCTATGCCGAGCTGATCGGCTTCGGCACCAGTGGCGATGCGTTCCACATGACTTCGCCACCCGCTGATGGCGCTGGTGCAGCGCGCTGCATCACTAATGCCCTGCGCGATGCGAAAATCAACATCGAACAGGTGCAGTACATCAACGCCCACGGTACTTCGACCCCGGCCGGCGACCTTGCCGAAGCCAACGCGATCAAGACCGTGTTCGGTGATCACGCCTACAACCTGGCGGTCAGCTCCACCAAGTCCATGACCGGTCACCTGCTGGGTGCGGCGGGGGCGGTCGAGGCGATCTTCAGTGTGCTGGCAATCAACAGCCAGGTGGCCCCGCCAACCATCAACCTCGACGAGCCGGATGAAGGCTGCGATCTCGATTTCGTGCCGCACACGGCGCGCAACATGGACATCGATGTCGTCCTGTCCAACTCCTTCGGGTTTGGCGGCACCAACGGCACGTTGGCGTTCCGTCGGTTCGCCGGCTGATGGACAGCTGGGTCGACGGTCAGCCGGCTGACGCTCTGTCGCTGAAAGATCGCGGCCTGGCTTATGGCGATGGGCTGTTCGAGACCATCGCCGTGCACGGCGGCCAGCCGATATTGCTGGATCGTCACCTGACGCGTTTGGCCGAGGGTTGCTCGCGACTGGCTATCACTGCGGATATTGATCGGGTTCGCACGGAACTGCGGGCCTATGCCGCGGCAATGGGCGAGGGCGTGCTCAAGCTGATCCTCACCCGTGGTGATGGCTTGCGTGGCTACGCGCCCGATCCTGCGGCGCAGGGTCGGCGCATCCTGCAAGGCAACCCGCCTGCGGCTTATCCTGCCGTGCATGGAGAGCAGGGTGTGCGTCTGTTTCCCTGCGTCACGCGGCTGTCGAATCAGCCGTTGCTGGCCGGGCTCAAGCATCTGAATCGTCTGGAGCAAGTGCTTGCCCGCGCCGAATGGCGCGACGGCGAACACGCCGAAGGCTTGATGCTTGATCAGGCCGGACGCGTCATCGAAGGCGTGTTCAGCAACCTGTTTCTGGTGCGCGACGGCGTACTGATCACCCCGGATCTGAAGCGCTGTGGCGTGGCCGGTGTGATGCGTGCCGAACTATTGTTTCAGGCCGAGTCATTGGCCATCCCCACCCAAATTACCGATGTCAGCCTCGAACAGCTGCAATGGGCTGACGAAGTCTTTATCTGCAACAGCGTTTATGGCGTCTGGCCGGTACGCGCCTACGCTGCACTGAGCTGGCCGGTTGGCCCGCTCACCCGTAAACTGCAAACCATTGCCCGCGCGCTACTGGATGCCTGATTCGTGAGACGTAAATTCTTGCTGCTGCTGGAAACCGGACTGGTTCTGGCAGGGCTGCTACTGGGCGCCAGCGCCTGGAAAATTCATTCGGCGCTGGAACAGCCTCTGAACATCACGCAGGAAGAACTGCTGGATGTGCCGAAAGGCTCGACACCGACCCGCACCTTTCTTGAACTCGAAACCGATGGGGTCATCAAGGACGCCTTCTGGTTGCGCATTTACTGGCGCTTTAATCTGGCCGGCACACCGATCCATACCGGCGAGTACCGCATGTTGCCAGGCATGACCGTCAACGGTCTGATCGACTTGTGGAAGCGTGGCGAAGTGGTGCAATACAGTCTGACGCTGGTCGAGGGCTGGAATTTCCACCAGGTCCGCGCCGCGCTGGCAAAAGATGAAAAGATCGAGCAAACCCTCAAGGGCTTGAGCGACAGCGAAGTGATGGAGAAAATCGGTCATCGTGGATTGTTCCCGGAAGGTCGGTTCTTCCCGGATACCTACCGTTTCGTGCGGGGCGTTTCCGATGTCGAATTGCTGAAGAAGGCCTTTGACCGGCTCGATGAAGTGTTGGCCAAGGAGTGGGAAAACCGCTCGGCCGATGCGCCGTACAGCGAGCCTTATCAGGCGCTGATCATGGCGTCGCTGGTAGAGAAGGAAACCGGTGTGCCGCAGGAGCGTGGGCAGATTGCCGGCGTGTTCGTGCGTCGCATGGCGCTGGGCATGCAGTTGCAGACCGACCCGACCGTGATCTATGGCCTGGGCGACCGCTACACCGGCAAATTGACCCGTGCGCATCTCAAAGAGCCGACGCCGTACAACACGTATGTGATTCCCGGGTTGCCGCCGACGCCGATTGCCATGGTCGGACGCGAGGCGATTCACGCCGCGCTCAATCCGGTGGAAGGCAACAGTCTGTATTTTGTCGCCCGTGGTGATGGTAGCCATGTGTTCTCCGATGATTTGGATGCACACAACAGTGCGGTGCGCGAATTTCAGCTCAAGCGCCGCGCCGATTACCGCTCCAGCCCGGCCCCGGCAAATGCGCCGGCCGCGGCGTCCCCGGACACCGGCCCTGAGGCGCTACCGCAAGTTCCGCCTCAGGAACCTGCGCCAGCCCCTGCTGCCGAACCCGCGACGACCGCACCGCAGAGCGCGCAATGACTTTGATTAAGGACTGCCTGTGACTGGCTTGTTTATTACCCTGGAAGGCCCGGAAGGCGCCGGCAAGAGCACCAACCGCGAGTACCTCGCCGAGCGTCTGCGCGCCGAAGGTATCGAAGTGGTGCTGACTCGCGAACCCGGCGGAACGCCACTGGCCGAACGGATTCGCGACGTGCTGCTGGCCCCGGCCGATGAGGTCATGAACCCCGACACCGAGCTGTTGCTGGTGTTCGCCGCGCGCGCCCAGCATTTGGCCGAAGTGATTCGTCCGGCACTGGCCCGTGGCGCGGTGGTGTTGTGTGATCGTTTCACTGATTCGACATACGCGTATCAGGGCGGCGGTCGTGGTTTGTCAATGGAGCGTATTGCTGCGCTGGAGACGTTCGTTCAGGGCGACTTGCGTCCGGATCTGACACTGATTTTCGATCTGCCGGTGGAAATGGGTCTGGCTCGCGCCAGTGCCCGTGGCCGTCTGGATCGTTTCGAGCTGGAAGGCCGGGCGTTTTTCGAAGCCGTGCGCAATGCGTTTCTCAAGCGCGCTGAGGCTGATCCTGCGCGCTATGTGCGCATCGATGCCGGTCAGTCATTGGTCAAGGTTCAGCAATCGCTGGATACCTTGATTCCGAACTTGCTGGAGCTGATTCGTGGCTGAGGCCTTTCCATGGCAGGACAGCCTCTGGCAGCAACTGGCCGGACGCAGTCAGCACGCTCACGCGTATTTGCTGCACGGCCCGGCCGGGATCGGCAAGCGCGCGCTGGCCGAACGTCTGATGGCCAGCCTGCTTTGTCAGCGTCCTACGCCGGAAGCGTGCGGCGAGTGCAAGTCCTGCCTGCTGCTCAAGGCCGGCAGCCATCCGGACAATTACATCCTTGAGCCGGAAGAAGCCGACAAGGCGATCAAGGTCGATCAGGTCCGTGATCTGGTCAGTTTCGTGGTGCAGACCGCGCAACTGGGCGGGCGCAAGGTGGTGCTGATCGAGCCGGTGGAGTCGATGAACATCAATGCCGCCAACGCCTTGCTAAAAAGCCTTGAAGAGCCTTCCGGCGATACCGTGCTGTTGCTGGTCAGCCACCAGCCTAGCCGTTTGCTGCCGACGATCAAGAGCCGCTGCGTGCAGCAGGCGTGTCCGCTGCCCGGTGAGGCCATGAGCCTGCAATGGCTGGCACAGGCGCTGCCGGAGTGTTCCGAAGAGGAGCGCATCGAATTGCTGACGCTGGCGGCAGGTTCGCCATTGGCGGCAGTCAGTCTGCAGTCCCAAGGCGTGCGTGAGCAGCGGGCGCAGGTGGTCGAAGGGGTGAAGAAGTTGCTCAAGCAGCAGCAATCGCCGACACAATTGGCCGAAGAATGGAAAAGCATTCCGATGCTGCGCCTGTTCGACTGGTTCTGCGACTGGTCCAGCCTGGTCCTGCGCTATCAACTGACCCAGGATGAAACCGGCCTCGGTCTGACCGATATGCGTAAAGTCGTGCAGTACCTGGCGCAGAAAAGCGCTCAGGGCAAAGTCCTCGATATTCAGGACTGGATTCTCGCCCAGCGGCAGAAAGTCCTGAGCAAAGCCAACCTCAACCCGGCACTGCTGCTGGAAGCGTTGTTGGTGCAATGGGCGGGTTTGCCTGGTCAAAGATAAGAATGTGTACCTAGACTCTGAACATCAGCAGTGGAGGTCAACATGAATGAAGCCATCAGCCCTGGGCCGCGCAACGGCATCCTGTCCCTGACGATCAAGGACAAATCGGTGCTTTACGCCGCCTACATGCCGTTCATCAAGAACGGTGGCCTGTTCATCCCGACCAACAAGAGCTACAAGTTGGGCGACGAGGTGTTCATGCTGCTGAACCTGATGGACGAGGCGGAGAAGATCCCGGTGGCCGGCAAGGTCACCTGGATTACCCCCAAAGGCGCTCAGGGCAACCGCGCAGCCGGCGTCGGCGTGCAATTCAACGAGGGCGACAACACCGCCCGCAGTCGCATCGAAACCCATCTGGCCGGAGCCCTGAAATCCGACCGTCCCACTCATACGATGTAAGTAGCCGTCTCTTTTATGCTCGTAGATTCCCATTGTCACCTTGATCGCCTCGACCTCGCCGCCCATGACGGCTCGCTGGATGCTGCACTTGATGCGGCCCGCCAGCGTGGGGTCGGGCATTTTCTGTGCATCGGCGTCAGTGCCGACAACGCCGCCGACGTCAAAGCCCTCGCCGAGCGCTATGACGACGTCGATTGCTCGGTCGGTGTGCACCCATTGGATGTGCAACCGGGCGCGGCGCCGGCGCTGGACTGGCTGCTGCATGAGCTCAATCACCCGAAAGTGGTGGCGATCGGTGAAACCGGTCTGGATTATCACTACGAGCCGGAAGCCGCCGAGCTGCAACAGGCATCCTTCCGCCTGCACCTGCAAGCTGCCCGGCAGACCGGTAAACCGGTGATCATCCACACCCGTGGCGCCCGTGCCGATACCCTCGAACTGCTGCGCGAAGCGGCGTTGCCCCAGGCCGGTGTGCTGCATTGCTTCACCGAAGACTGGGACATGGCCAAGGCTGCGCTGGACATGGGTTATTACATTTCCCTGTCGGGCATCGTCACCTTCCGCAACGCCGACGCTCTGCGCGATGTGGCGAGCAAGGTGCCGACTGATCGCCTGCTGGTGGAGACTGACTCGCCGTATCTGGCGCCGATCCCGTATCGCGGCAAACCGAACCTGCCGCAGTACGTGCGCGAGGTGGCGGAGTTTCTGGCGATGCTGCGTGGGGAAGACTATGAGCGGTTTGCCGAGCAGACCACCGAGAACTTCAAGCGCCTGTTTCCGCTGGCCTCTGTCAAATCTGCCATGTAGGTCATCGGCAAATCGCAGGCAAAAAAAACCCGGGTTCTGGGGGGTGAATCCGGGTTAAGACCATTAGGAGTAAAACAAAGGCACGCGGTCCCTTGGTACCTTTACCGGCACGGCACTTGGGGGAGATGCCGCCCGACAGTTCAAGTATTGATCAGTCTGGCGTTCAGTCCAGTTGAGCGGTCGGGGTTTTTAAACAAATTTGGAATACGTGCGCTTCAGTTGAGTTCTCATTGCCGCCTCAGCGTTCGCAAAATGAACAAGAAACACAGATATGGTCGGATGATCCGTGCATTTTTGTGCAAGTTAGGCATAATACGCGGCTTCGAATTTTGACCCCTACAGACCTTTTCTTATGCACAAAGAACCTCGTAAGGTCCGTGAGTTTCGTCGCCGCGAGCAAGAAATTCTCGATACCGCGCTCAAGCTGTTCCTCGAACAAGGTGAAGACAGTGTCACCGTCGAGATGATTGCTGATGCCGTGGGTATCGGCAAAGGCACGATCTACAAGCACTTCAAATCCAAGGCCGAGATCTATCTGCGGCTGATGCTCGATTACGAGCGCGATTTGAACGAGCTGCTGCATTCGGCCGATGTCGACAAGGACAAGGAAGCGCTGTCCCGTGCCTACTTCGAATTCCGTATGCGCGACCCTCAGCGCTATCGCCTGTTCGACCGTCTCGAAGAGAAGGTGGTGAAAGGCAATCAGGTACCGGAAATGGTCGAGGAACTGCACAAGATCCGTGCCTCGAACTTCGAACGCCTGACCTTGCTCATCAAGGGCCGGATCAGCGAAGGCAAGCTCGAAGACGTGCCGCCGTACTTCCACTACTGCGCGTCCTGGGCGCTGGTGCACGGCGCGGTGGCGCTGTATCACTCGCCGTTCTGGAGCAATGTTCTGGAAGATCAGGAAGGTTTCTTCCAGTTCCTGATGGACATCGGCGTGCGCATGGGCAACAAGCGCAAGCGCGACCCGGAAACACCGAGCAGCTGAATCATTCAGCGGCCTTATTGCGCCATGATTTCGCTACATGACGCAGTACCGCAGGAATATACTCAGGCATAGGGCTTGCTAAAACTTGATTTGTGAGTCAAGTTTTAGCGGCTCGAAATTCTATCGCCGGAGTGATCATGATCGTTGACCGTCAAGGCAGGCGTTTTCGCAATTTGCGCATCAGCCTGACTTCAGCCTGCAATTACGCCTGTACCTACTGCGTGCCCAACGGCAAGCGGCTGGTGGCTGCGCAGGATGAACTGTCGGCCGAAGCCATGGCCCGTGGCGTGGCGTATCTGATCGAAGCCGCCGGCATCGAGCGCTTGCGCATCACCGGTGGCGAGCCGCTGGTCAGCCCCAAACTCGAATCTTTCATGAGTGCCGTCGGCAAGATGGGCCTGGAAGACATCAGCCTGACCACCAACGGTCAACTCCTGGCGAAGAAGCTGCCGCTGCTGGTGGACGCCGGTCTGCGCCGGATCAACGTATCCCTCGATACCCTGGAAGCCGGCGCGTTCCGCAGTATCGCCCGTGGCGGCGATCTGGCGACCGTGCTCGATGGCATGGACCAGGCGAAAGCGGCGGGGATGAAGATCAAGGTCAACATGGTGCCGTTGCGCGGGCAGAACCTGGATCAGGTGATGCCGCTGCTCGATTACTGTCTGGAACGTGGCTACGAGCTGCGTTTCATCGAGTTGATGCGCATGGGCCACCTCGCCACTGACTCCAATGCCTTCCTGCAACAGTTCGTCAGCCTGCAGCAGTTGCTGAGCCTGATTGGCGAGCGTTACGAGTACGCGCAAGCCGATGCGCCAGTCGATGCAACGGCCGTGCGTTATGCGATCCCGGGGCTGGGCCATTTCGGCGTGATTGCCAACGAAAGCGTGCCGTTCTGCCGAACCTGTTCGCGCTTGCGTCTGTCTTCGACGGGATGGCTGCACGGCTGCCTGTCGTCGAGCAACCGTCACTATGTCGGCGATCTGCTCGACAAGCCGCGTCATCAGGCATTACCAGCGTTGCAGCGCTTGCTGGTCAAGGCGCTGGGCGACAAGCAGGAAGTGGCGTTCTCCGGTGGCGCGACCGTTATGAAGATTATCGGCGGCTGAACAACCGCTTTCGCGAGCAAGCTCGCTCCCACATTTCGAATGCATTCTCCTGTGGGAGCGAGCTTGCTCGCGAATACGATCTTACAATCAACGATTTTCCTGAGCTGGCGCAAAAGCTGCATCCAACGGCCATTCGCCGGTTTTCCGTCACCGGCTTCTGGAGGATGAGGATGCGTAGCCTGGTTTTGCTGCTGGCCGTTTTGGCGCTTGGCGGCTGTATGACTGTCAGCGATATGGCCGAAGGCACTCGCTATCAGATGAGCGACGCGGGGCTGCTGGATCACAGCGACAGCCGTCGGGTGAACAACTTCCGCATTCAGCCGGACTCGTTCATCTACATCGCCCAGGGTTCATTCGCGCCGCCGGGTGGCTCCTATCCGCGCCCGAACGTTGTGGCCGAAGAAGCGTTCAAAGGTTTTGTCGAATACTTCCCGATGGTCCGCCGTGCGCGAGCCCCGGAAGGCCTCGATCAGGCATTGGGCGAAGCCCGCGATGCCGGTGCTCACTACCTGCTGTATACCCGCTTCGCCAAGGCTGACGACCGCATCGGCAACTCCGACGAGTGGCTCGATCAGGAAGCCGTGGATCGCCTCGGCATCGACGGCGGGGTGATTCAGATCATGTTGATCGAGACCAGCACCCAGTATTTGATTGATACTGCACGGATCAAGAGTCGTGGCGGTTTACTGACGTTCCACGACAACAAGCCGGAAGACCTGATCGGCCCGCCGCTGGCGCAATATGCGCGCAGCCTGCTGGGAGTCGGCGACCAATAAACCAAGGAGTACGCCATGAGTGGCCCGCAAAAAGCCAATGACCTGTTGGGACAAATCCCCAAAACCAAAGGCCTGCCGCCGGTGCACTTGTGGAACCCGGACTTCTGCGGCGACATCGACATGCGCATCGCCCGTGACGGCACCTGGTATTACCTGGGCACGCCGATCGGGCGCAAGCCGATGGTCAAGCTGTTCTCCACCATCATCCGCCGCGACGGCGATGATTACTTCCTGATTACCCCGGTGGAAAAGGTCGGGATCAAAGTCGACGACGCGCCGTTTGTGGCGATTGCCGTGGAGGTTGAAGGCGAGGGTGAAGCGCAGTTGCTGCGCTTCACCACCAACGTCGAGGAGACCGCCGAGGCCGGGCCGGAACATCCGATCCGCGTCGAGATCGACCCGGTGACTCAAGAGCCCGCGCCTTACGTGCACGTGCGCACCAACCTCGAAGCGCTGATTCACCGCAATGTGTTTTACCAACTGGTGGAACTGGCGGTCAGTCGCGAAATCGACGGGCAGCGCTGGTTGGGCGTATGGAGTGGCGGCGAATTCTTCCGCATCGGCCTCGAGCCTTAAACAAAAATCCCTGTGGGAGCGAGCTCCCCCATTGGTTTTGAGAATTACCTTAAAATCTCGATTGACGGCTAATCATATGATCATTAGCGTGGACACCCATCGCCAAGCGCTTTGAGGTTTTCATGTCCAGCAGCTTTCATGCATCAACGGTCGATTGGCTGGGCAGCTGGATTGCCGCTGGCCAGGTAAAGCCGGGGCAGACGATCAAGGTCGAGGCCGATCTGGGCGAGCAACTCGGCGTCAGCCGCACGGTGATTCGCGAGGCGATCAAGACCCTCGTCGCCAAAGGCATGCTCGAAGTCGGGCCGAAAGTCGGCACCCGCGTGTTGCCAGTGCGGCGCTGGAACCTGTTTGATCCGCAAGTCGTCGGCTGGCTGTCACGCAATGGCTTGCCGGAAAACTTTGTCGATGACCTGCTCGATCTGCGTCGCACCATCGAACCGATGGCCGTGCGCTGGGCCTGCGAGCGCGCCAGCCTGGAGCAGATTCATGCGGTGCAATTGGCCTACAACGCGCTGGAACGGGCGGTCGACAGCGGCATCGATTACAACCGTGCCGACCAGGTGTTCCACGAGTGCATTCTGGCAGCCAGCCATAACCAGTTCATTGAGCAAATGGTCCCGGCCCTCGGCGCCCTGCTCGCCGTGTCGTTTGAAGTCTCCGCCGCTGACCCCGATGAACTGCGTCGCACATTGCCGATCCACAAGGACATGGCCGACGCCATCGTCGCCCGCGATGCGGCGCGCGGTGTGTGGGCCTGCATGACCCTGATCGACAATGCCGACCTGGCAATCAAGCGCTTTTACCCGCAGGTGATGGCCGACAAAAAAGCCAGCTGACAACACAAATCCCTACCATAAAAACCACAAAAACCAAGGAGTTGCCATGAGCTGGACCGCCGTAACCCAACACCGCGCCAGACTCGGAGAAGGCCCGTTCTGGGACGCCCCCACCCAGGCGCTGTACTGGGTCGATATCGCCGGCCAGCAGGCGCTGCGACTGATCGGCAACAACGTGCAGATCTGGCAGATGCCCGAACACGTTTCGGCGTTTATCCCGTGTGCCAGCGGCGATGCGCTGGTGACCCTGAGCAGCGGCGTCTATCGTCTGGATCTCGACTCACCAGGCCTCGAGCCACGCCTGACGCTGTTCTGTATCGTCGACCCGCAACCGGGCAATCGGCCCAATGAAGCGCGCTGCGATGGTCAGGGGCGATTGTGGCTCGGCACCATGCAGAACAACATCGGCGCCAACGGCGAAGACCTGCCGATCGAGCGTCGTTCCGGTGGCCTGTTCCGCATTGATCCCGACCAGCGTGTCACACCGTTGCTGCGTGGCTTGGGGATTCCCAACACCTTGCTGTGGAGCGACGACGGCACCACGCTGCTATTCGGCGACAGCCTGGACGGGGCGCTCAATCGCTATTTCATTCACACCGATGGCAATCTCGATGTCGCCAAACGCTGGTACGGTCCTGACCAGAACGGCGGCCCGGACGGTTCGGCAATGGACGCCGAAGGCTACGTGTGGAACGCCCGCTGGGATGGCAGTTGTCTGCTGCGCCTGAGCCCGGAAGGCAAGGTCGAGCGCAAAATCGACCTGCCCGTCAGCCGACCGACCAGTTGCGTATTCGGCGGCGAAGACCTGAAAACCCTCTACATCACCAGCGCCCAGAGTCCGCACAACCATCCATTGGATGGCGCGCTGTTGTCGATGCGGGTCGATGTACCGGGCAAACTCTGCACACGCTTCGCTGGCTGAATCCCAAAATATGGGATGCAAAATTATATATTGAGATTGTTCGGCGGTCGGGTTTATAGTCGGCTCCAGCAGTAACACGCACTCACACTTAAAAAGAACAAAACAGGTGAAGTGATGCAGCGGATCTCTATCGCACTCCCCAACGGAGTCAGCGTCTCGCAACGGCCCGGCGTCGCTCGCCGCGCCTGCCTGTTTCGTTTTCACAGTCTTCCAGACCGGACATCGTCAGATGCCCGGTTTTTTTGTGTCGACGAACAGGAGTCCTGATCCATGGCTGAACCTCTTTCCTTGCCGCCGGTGCCTGCGCCGCCGAAGGGTGAGCGTCTGAAAGACAAAGTGGTGCTGCTGACCGGCGCGGCCCAAGGCATCGGCGAAGCCATCGTCGCCACCTTCGCCTCACAGCAGGCCAGGCTGGTGATCAGCGACATTCAGGCAGAGAAGGTCGAGAAGGTTGCCGCGCACTGGCGCGAGCAGGGCGCTGACGTGCAGGCAATCAAGGCCGACGTCTCGCGCCAGCAAGACCTGCACGCCATGGCCAGACTGGCGGTTGAGCGGCACGGGCGCATCGACGTGCTGGTCAACTGCGCCGGGGTCAACGTATTCCGCGACCCGCTGCAAATGACCGAAGAAGACTGGCGTCGTTGCTTCGCCATCGATCTGGACGGCGCCTGGTACGGTTGCAAAGCCGTGCTGCCGCAGATGATCGAGCAAGGTGTCGGCAGCATCATCAACATCGCTTCGACCCATTCCTCCCACATCATTCCCGGTTGCTTCCCGTACCCGGTGGCCAAGCACGGCCTGCTCGGCCTGACCCGGGCGCTGGGTATCGAGTACGCGGCGAAGGGCGTTCGGGTCAACGCTATCGCCCCGGGCTACATCGAGACGCAACTCAACGTCGATTACTGGAACGGCTTTGCCGACCCGCACGCCGAGCGTCAGCGCGCATTCGATCTGCACCCGCCGAAACGTATCGGCCAGCCGATTGAAGTGGCCATGACCGCCGTGTTCCTGGCCAGTGATGAAGCGCCGTTTATCAATGCCGCGTGTATCACCATCGATGGTGGGCGCTCGGTGATGTACCACGACTGAGTGGATCGGGTTTCAAGCGGTGCACTCCGCTTGAAATCCAATCATCATACGATATGACTTTTTTCAACAGGCTTTGCAGCAGTACGTGTCACGCCACCACACCTGTGGCGAGGGAGCTCGCTCCCGCTCGGCTGCGCAGCAGTCGTAAATTCGGGCTGCGCGGTGTGTTTGATTGACCGAGGTAACCGGTTTTAGGGCCGCTTCGCAGCCCAGCGGGAGCAAGCTCCCTCGCCACAAGCTGTTTAATTTGCTCAAGAAAAATAACAAGGAGTCAGCTTATGAAACGTCGTTTCGGGATTCGTACCCTGTGCAGTGCCGCGCTGGCGGTCACCGCGTTCAGTCTGAGCAGTACGCTGCTCGCTGCCGACGCCGTGAAAATCGGTTTCCTGGTCAAGCAGGCTGAAGAGCCATGGTTCCAGACCGAATGGGCCTTCGCTGAAAAAGCCGCCAAGGACAAAGGCTTCGAACTGATCAAGATCGCCGTGCCGGACGGCGAGAAAACCCTCTCGGCCATCGACAGCCTTGCGGCGAACGGCGCCAAAGGCTTCGTGATCTGCCCGCCGGACGTCTCGCTCGGCCCGGCGATCATGGCCAAAGCCAAGCTCAATGACCTCAAAGTGATTGCCGTCGATGATCGTTTCGTCGACGCCAGCGGCAAGTTCATGGAAGACGTGCCATACCTCGGCATGGCCGCGTTCGAAGTCGGCCAGAAGCAGGGCAACGCGATGGTCGCCGAAGCGAAGAAACGCAACTGGGACTGGAAAGACACCTACGCGGTGGTCAACACCTACAACGAGCTCGACACCGGCAAGAAGCGCACCGACGGTTCGATGAAGGCGCTCGAAGACGCCGGCCTGCCGAAAGACCACATCCTGACCGCCGCGCTGAAAACCCTCGACGTGCCGGGCAGCATGGACGCCACCAACTCGGCGCTGGTCAAGCTGCCCAGCGCAGCGAAGAACCTGATCATCGGCGGCATGAACGACAACACCGTGCTCGGCGGCGTGCGCGCCACCGAAGCCGCCGGGTTCGCTGCGGCCAACGTGATTGGTATCGGCATCAATGGCACCGACGCCATCGGTGAGCTGAAAAAGCCCAATAGCGGTTTCTTCGGTTCGATGCTGCCAAGCCCGCACATCGAAGGCTACAAGACCGCCGAGATGATGTACGAGTGGGTCACCACCGGCAAAGAACCGCCGAAGTACACGGCGATGGACGATGTCACCCTGATCACCCGCGAGAACTTCAAGCAAGAGCTGGAAAAAATCGGCCTGTGGAACTGATGGCTGCTCGATCGGTGTGAAGAGGTGACTCAGATGCACGCGCAAGTACAGACACATGCAAGCAGCGCCGGCGGCAGCCTGCGCTTCAACGGGATCGGCAAGACCTTCCCCGGGGTCAAGGCGTTGGACGCGATCAGCTTCGTCGCCCACCCGGGGCAGGTGCACGCCTTGATGGGCGAGAACGGCGCCGGCAAATCGACCCTGCTGAAAATCCTTGGCGGCGCCTACATCCCGAGCAGCGGCGAGTTGCAGATCGGCGAGCAGACCATGGCGTTCAAGTCGACCGCCGACAGCATCGGCAGCGGCGTCGCGGTGATTCACCAGGAGCTGCATCTGGTGCCGGAAATGAGCGTGGCCGAGAACCTGTTTCTCGGTCATCTGCCGGCCAGTTTCGGCCTGATCAATCGTGGTGTCCTGCGCCAGAATGCCCTGGCCTGCCTCAAGGGCCTGGCCGATGAGATCGACCCGCAGACCAAGGTCGGGCGCCTGTCGCTCGGCCAGCGGCAACTGGTGGAAATCGCCAAGGCGCTGTCCCGTGGCGCGCATGTGATCGCCTTCGATGAGCCGACCAGCAGCCTCTCGGCGCGCGAAATCGACCGTCTGATGGCGATCATCAGCCGCCTGCGCGATGAGGGCAAAGTGGTGCTCTACGTCTCGCATCGCATGGAAGAAGTGTTCCGCATTTGCGACGCGGTGACGGTGTTCAAGGATGGCCGTTACGTGCGCACCTTCGATGACATGAGCCAGTTGACCCACGATCAACTGGTGACCTGCATGGTCGGTCGCGACATTCAGGACATCTACGATTACCGCAGCCGTCCACGCGGCGCGGTGGCGTTGAAGGTCGACGGTTTGCTCGGCCCGGGGCTGCGTGAGCCGGTGAGTTTCGAGGCGCACAAGGGCGAGATTCTCGGGCTGTTCGGCCTGGTCGGGGCGGGGCGCACGGAATTGTTCCGGCTGCTCAGCGGGCTTGAACGCAACACCGCCGGACGCCTCGAATTACGCGGGCATGAATTGAAGTTGCGCTCGCCGCGCGACGCGATTGCCGCCGGGATCCTGCTGTGCCCCGAGGACCGGAAAAAAGAAGGGATCATTCCGCTGGCCAGCGTTGCCGAGAACATCAACATCAGCGCGCGCGGCGCCAATGCCAGTCTCGGCTGCCTGCTGCGCGGGCTGTGGGAGAAGGGCAACGCCGACAAGCAGATCAAGGCGCTGAAAGTCAAAACCCCGCACGCCGGTCAGCAGATCAAATTCCTGTCCGGCGGCAATCAGCAGAAGGCCATTCTCGGTCGCTGGCTGTCAATGCCGATGAAGGTTCTGCTGCTCGACGAGCCGACTCGCGGCATCGACATCGGGGCCAAGGCCGAGATCTACCAGATCATCCATAACCTGGCCGCCGACGGCATTTCGGTGATCGTGGTGTCCAGCGACCTCATGGAGGTGATGGGCATTTCCGACCGCATTCTGGTGCTCTGCGAAGGCGCGCTGCGCGGCGAAGTCAGCCGCGACCAGGCCAATGAATCCAACCTGCTGCAACTGGCTTTGCCGCGCCATCGCGCTGACGGCGTGGCGAACTGAGAGGTGACTATGATGACCATCCAAAACAAGGCGCTGCCGACTCCCCGCAAACCGCTGGACCTGCGGCGCTTCCTCGACGACTGGGTCATGCTGCTGGCGGCCATCGGCATCTTCGTCGCCTGCACGCTGCTGATCGACAACTTCCTCTCGCCACTGAACATGCGCGGGCTGGGCCTGGCGATTTCCACCACCGGCATTGCCGCGTGCACCATGCTGTATTGCCTGGCGTCGGGGCACTTCGACTTGTCGGTAGGCTCGGTGATCGCTTGCGCCGGGGTCGTTGCGGCGGTGGTGATGCGCGACACCAACAGCGTGTTCCTCGGCGTCAGCGCGGCGCTGGTGATGGGCCTGATGGTCGGGCTGATCAACGGCATCGTGATTGCCAAGTTGCGGGTCAACGCGTTGATCACCACGCTGGCGACCATGCAGATTGTTCGCGGCCTGGCCTACATTTTTGCCAACGGCAAAGCGGTGGGCGTGTCGCAGGAGTCGTTCTTCGTCTTCGGCAACGGCCAGTTGTTCGGCGTGCCGGTGCCGATCCTGATCACCATCGTCTGCTTCCTGTTCTTCGGCTGGCTGCTGAACTACACCACCTACGGGCGCAACACCATGGCCATCGGCGGCAACCAGGAAGCGGCGTTGCTCGCCGGGGTCAACGTTGACCGGACCAAGATCATCATTTTTGCCGTGCACGGCGTGATCGGCGCACTGGCCGGGGTGATTCTGGCATCGCGCATGACCTCCGGGCAGCCAATGATTGGCCAGGGTTTCGAGCTGACCGTAATTTCGGCGTGTGTGCTCGGCGGCGTGTCGTTGAGCGGCGGGATCGGCATGATCCGCCACGTGATTGCCGGGGTGCTGATTCTGGCGATCATCGAAAATGCGATGAACCTGAAGAACATCGACACGTTTTATCAGTATGTGATTCGCGGTTCGATTCTGTTGCTGGCCGTGGTCATCGACCGCCTCAAACAACGCTGATTCCCGCTCAGCACGCGAACCTGTGGGAGCTGGCTTGCCAGCGATTTCGGTTGATCATTCAACATTAACTTTGAATGTTCCGACCGCCATCGCTGGCAAGCCAGCTCCCACAGGTGGTTGCGCCGCGCCAGACCTTCCGTCATCTCTCCTAAAAATTCCTTGCCCGCTCGCGCCCGTTTCGGGTATCACTTTGTACATGATTAGACAGGTACGATTTGACAAGAAACAACGGGTGGTCGACGAGCTCGTCCGGCGCATCGAAAGCGGCCTCATGGAGGACGGCTTTCTGTTGCCCGGCGAGCATCAGTTGGCGCAGGAATTCAACGTCAGCCGTGGCACGTTGCGCGAGGCGCTGGCCGAGCTGAAGCGGCGCAATTACATCGCCACGCAAAGCGGGGTCGGCTCCATTGTCACGTTCGACGGTGTAGCGCTCGATCAGCGCAGCGGCTGGGCGCAGGCGCTGGCCGACAGCGGGGCGCTGATCAACACCGAAGTGCTGCGCCTGGAAGCCGTGACCCGGCCCGATCTGCTCTCGCGGTTCGGTACCGACCAATTCATCACCCTCGACCGCCGTCGCCGCTCCAACGACGGCACCCTGGTGTCCCTCGAGCGCTCTTTGATGCCGGCCACCGGCGGCCTGGAAAGCCTGCCGCGTGTCGGTCTGATCGACAACTCGTTGACCATTACCCTCGCGGCCTACGGCTACATCGGCGAACGCGGCGATCAATGGATCGGCGCCGAACCGCTGAATGCCGAGGACGCCGAACTGCTCGGGCGCCCGACTGGGACCGTGTTCCTCAAGGCCCTGCGCACCACCTACGACCGACAGAAACGTTTCATGGAACAGGTCGAAAGCCTGCTCGACCCGGTGCATTTCCGCCTGCACCTGCAATTTGGAGAATCGAAATGACCGCGCTCAACCGTGCCCTCGGTGCGTTTTACGGCCTGGCCCTCGGTGATGCGCTGGGCATGCCGACGCAATCGCTGAACCGCGAAACGATCAAGACCCGCTTTGGCCGGATCACCGATCTGCAGGATGCCGGTCCTCTGCAACCGATTGCCGCCAACATGCCCAAAGGCTCGATCACCGACGACACCGAACAGGCGATTCTGGTCGGTCAGTTGCTGGTCGAAGGCAAGGGTCAGATCGAGCCGGCAGTCCTCGCCCAACGGCTGATCGAATGGGAAGCCGAGATGCAGGCCAAGGGGTCGCAGGACCTGCTCGGCCCGTCGACCAAACGCGCCATTGAAATGATCCTCGCCGGGCATTCGCCGGAGGAGGCCGGGCGTTACGGCACCACCAATGGCGCGGCGATGCGCATCACCCCGGTTGGCATCGCCGCAAACGTCGCCGATCCCGAGCGTTTCATTGCGGCCGTGGTGCAGGCCTGTCAGGTCACCCACAACACCACGCTGGGGATTTCCAGCGCGGCGGCGGTGGCGGCGGTGGTTTCGGCCGGGATCAACGGCATGGATCTGGGCGAGGCATTGAACCTTGGCCAGCAGATTGCGCAACAGGCCGAGGCACATGGGCACTGGGTCGCTGGCGGGCGCATCGCTTCGCGCATCAGTTGGGCGCGCAGCATCAGCGTCGACAGCGACAAGGCGCTGCTGGCGGATCTGCTGTACGACGTGATCGGCACGTCAGTGGCCTCGCAGGAATCGGTGGTGGTCTCGTTTGCCCT
>NZ_JBFDVZ010000001.1:0-21705 GCF_050473925.1 Pseudomonas sp. S8 | reverse complement strand
CGGCGATAGCCTTTGTCATGCAGATAACGCGCAGCGCTCACGCCGACTTCATAGTGCGAAAAGCCAATCTGCATCGGCTCGCGATCCGGCTGGTAATCCCAGGTTTCGATCACCGGAATATCCGCTTCGGCGATCATCTTTTCCGTGCCCGAACTATGGAAATGACTGGTCAGCACCAACGCGGCCGGCGACCAGCCAAGAAATGCGCGTACGGCGTTTTCTTCCTGTTCGGTGCTGAAGTAACTCGACGCCAGCAGCAGCTGATAACCGTGGCGGCTGAGGGTGTCGCTGAAGCCCTGAATGGTGTTGGCAAAAATCGGCCCGGAGATGTTCGGAATCACCATGCCGACGATTTTCCCTCGCGCCGAGGCCAGGCCACCGGCCACCAGATTCGGCACATAACCCAGCTCGGCCACTACCGCTGCAATGCGCTCGCGACGTTCCGGCGAGACGGTTTCCGGCTGATTGAAATAGCGCGACACGGTAATCGCCGAGACGCCAGCCTCGCGCGCCACTGCATTCAGGGTCACGCGTCCGGCGCCACGGCGTTTGCGAGGCTTTTCCTGGCTCAAGTCTCGATCCTTCTTAAAAACAAAAACGCATATAAAAGTAATTTTTCAGTATTGGACGCTCTATGCCGAGCTTGCCAATACTGGCGATGTTAGCGCTAACAAAGCGCATTGTCTGCTACTCGCTCGAGCGAATGCCCAAGACACCGATTCAGGCGCTGTCGTCGCAGAACGGCAGCGGTTCAGGGCCAATTTCGAGCGGGCAACCATGCACAACACTCCTGGGGCGACACACAAACTGGCGCAATCGATTCGCGCCGCTGGCTGGATCTTTACCGGGCTGGCGGCGTTGCCGCTGCCCACGGCTTTCGCCGCCGACAGCAGCGAACAAGAGCCGACCCTCAAGTCCGTCACGGTGACCGCTACCCGCCGCGAAGAGTCGCTGCAAAAAGTGCCGGTGGCAGTGTCGGTGATCGATGGTGAACAACTGGAGCGCGACAACCGTAACGGCGTGGCAAGCATCGTCCAGCAAGTGCCGTCGCTGAATTTCCGCACTGGGGCGTCGAACAAGGACACCTCGTTGTTTGTGCGGGGCGTCGGCACGATTTCCACCTCGCCCGGCGTCGAGCCAACGGTGGCCACGGTGATCGATGGCGTGGTCTATGCGCGTCCCGGTCAATCGACGCTCGACCTGCTGGATCTGGAGCGCGTCGAAGTGCTGCGTGGCCCGCAAGGTACGCTGTTCGGCAAGAACGCCTCGGCCGGTGTGCTCAACATCACCAGCAAGGCGCCGACCAACGAGACCCACGGCTACATCGACCAGTCGTACTACAGCGGTAACGAAAGCCGCACCCGCTTCGGCATTGGCGGCAGCCTGATTCCGGACACGCTCAAGGGGTCGATCAGCACCCTATTCGGCACGTACGACGGCAACGTCGATAACCAGCACAACGGCCAGGAGGTCAACGGCTACAACCATCGCGGGGTGCGCGGCAAACTCGAATTCACCCCGAACGACGACGTCACCTTCACCTTGATTGCCGACTACATGCAGTCCCACGACGACGGCCCCAACGGCGTGATCAGCAAGTCGCTGACCCCGGCCTTCGCCAACGCGCTGGGCCCGGTCTACGCCAGCAGCCACAACCGCGACATCAACACCGACACCCGCAGCCATGTCGAGGATACCAACAAGGGCCTGTCCGGCCAGCTCGACTGGCAACTGGGTGATTACACCCTGACGTCGATTACCGCGTGGCGTGGCTGGGACAATACGCAGTATCAGGACGGCGATCGGCTGAGCACGATCACGGCAGCGTTCCCCGGCACCGCCGACAAGGGCGATCTGGCCTTCGACCAGTACTCGCAGGAGCTGCGCCTGGCTTCGCCGAAAGGTGAGTTCCTCGAATACGTCGGCGGCCTGTTCTACATGCACGGCAAGGATGACGAGACCTATCAGCGCACCTTGACCACCACCACGCGCACCGACCGTGGCGTCGCCGATTACAGCACCACCAGCGACAGCTACGCGGCGTTCGGCGAAGCCACACTGAACTTCACCTCGGACTTTCGCGGCATCGCCGGCCTGCGCTACACCCACGATGATCTGGAATACGAACACCGCCGCGTCTCGACCTCGGCGAACACGGTCATCGGCATTCAACCGGCCACCAGCAGTTCCGGTTCGGTGGACGAGGACGGCTGGTCCGGTCGGCTCGGCGTGCAGTACGACCTCAGCGATGCAGTCACCACGTACCTGACCTATTCACGCGGCTACAAAGGCCCGGCCTACAACGTGTTCTTCAACATGCAGCCGCGTGACACCGAAGCGCTGAAACCGGAAACCTCCAATACCTGGGAGGCGGGAATCAAGGCCACCAGCTGGAACAACCGGCTGACCACCAACCTCGCGGTGTTCCACAGCGATTACGACAACTACCAGGCGAACTTTTTCGACACGGTCGCCGGGCAAGTGGTGACGCGCCTGATCAACGCCGGCAGCGTCAGCACCGAAGGCGTCGAACTCGATTACGCCTTGCAGGCGACCCAGCAACTGAAGTTCTCCGGTGCGCTGGCCTACACCCGTGCGCGCATCGACCAGTTCAGCTGCCCGGTGGGCGCGGCGGCGTCGTGCAACGTCAATGGCAAACCGCTGCCGTTCAGTCCGGACTGGAAAAGCTACGTGCGCGCCGACTACAGCATCCCGCTGGACAACGGCCTCGATATCGAACTCGGCACCGACTACAGCTGGCAGAGCGAAGTGCAGTACGACATCAGCCAGAACGCCGACACCAAACAAGGCGCTTACGGCATCTGGAACGCCAGCGTCGCGCTCGCCGATTACAGCAACGGCTGGCGTGTGGCGCTGCTGGGCAAGAACCTCGCCGACAAGTCCTACTCACCGTTGCTGGCCAACGGCGGCAGCTACATCTACCGCGCCGTGCCACGGGATGACGAGCGCTACTTCGGCGTGCAACTGCGCAAGGATTTCTGAGATGAGCAGACAGCTGAAACTTGGCGCCTTTCTCATGGCCACCGGGCACCACGTCGCCGCGTGGCGGCACCCGCAGGTACCGGCCAATGCCGGTCTGGATTTCGCCCACTACAAGCGTCTGGCGCAGCTTGCCGAGGCGGCGAAGTTCGACACGCTGTTCGTCGCCGACAGCGTCGCCGCGCCGACCCAGGACATCGCCAGCCGCATGGCGCGCTCGGATCACTTCGAACCGCTGACCTTGCTCTCGGCCCTGAGCGCGGTGACCGAGCACATCGGCCTGATCGCCACGGCGACCACCAGCTACAACGAGCCGTACCACGTGGCGCGCAAATTCGCCTCGCTCGATCATCTGTCGGGCGGCCGCGCCGGGTGGAATCTGGTGACCTCGGACAACGCTGCCGAGGCACTGAACTTTGGTCGCGATGAGCACATCGGCCACGCCGAGCGCTACAGCCGCGCCCGGGAGTTTCATCAGGTGGTCAGCGGGCTGTGGGACAGTTGGGAGGATGATGCGTTTGTCCGCGACAAGGCCAGTGGCGCCTATTACGACCCGTCGAAGCTTCACGTGCTGGATCACGTCGGTGAACACTTTCGGGTGAAAGGCCCGCTGAACGTCGCACGCTCGCCACAGGGACAACCGGTGATCGTGCAGGCCGGCTCGTCCGAAACCGGGCGTGAGCTGGCGGCACAAACTGCTGAAGTGGTGTTCACCGCGCAGACTTCACTGGCTGGCGCGCAGGCGTTCTACGCCGACCTCAAGGGACGTCTGGCCAAGTACGGACGCAGTGCCGATTCGCTGAAAATCATGCCGGGAGTGTTTGTCGTCGTCGGGCAGACAGAAGCCGAAGCGCAGGAAAAATGTGAAACGTTTCAGCAATTGGTCGAACCGGAGGTTGGCGTCGCCTTGCTTGGGCGTATGCTGGGCAACTTCGACTTGTCGAAGTACCCGCTGGACGGACCGCTACCGGATTTGCCACTGACCGACAGCGGCCAGCAGAGCCGGCAGAAACTGCTCACTGAGCTGGCGGGGCGGGAGCATCTGACCCTCGCCGAATTGGGCCGCAGGATTGCCGGTGGACGCGGGCATTACAGCCTGGTGGGCACGCCGACGCAGATCGCCGATCACTTGCAGGCGTGGTTCGAACGAGGCGCGGCGGATGGCTTCAACGTGCTGGTGCCGCACCTGCCGGGCGGTCTCGAAGACTTCGCCCATGGTGTGGTCCCGGAACTGCAGCGGCGCGGGCTGTTCAGAACCGAGTATGAGGGCCGGACGTTGCGCGACAACCTGGGCCTGGCCCGACCGCAAAACAGATTTGTGTAAACACCCTGTGGTGAGGGGATTTATCCCCGATGGAGGGCGTAGCCGTCCCAAAAATTCGCCACAGAGAACGCAGATTCTAGGGCGGCTTCGCCGCCCATCGGGGATAAATCCCCTCACCACAAAGTTGGGATTCACCCTCAAATTGCTGTTAATCAAACAAGAGAGGATTCGATGACGTACTCCGCTGCCGAAAACCGCTACGACTCCATCCCTTACCGCCGCGTCGGCCGCAGCGGTCTGGTGCTGCCGGCGCTGTCGCTGGGCCTGTGGCACAACTTCGGCGACAGCACGCCGATCGACACCCAGCGCGCCCTGCTGCGCACCGCGTTCGACCTGGGCATCAACCACTTCGACCTGGCCAACAACTACGGTCCGCCATACGGCAGCGCCGAAATCAATTTCGGTCGCCTGCTGCGCGAAGATTTCAAGCCGTACCGCGATGAGCTGATCATCTCGAGCAAGGCCGGTTGGGACATGTGGCCCGGCCCGTATGGTCAGGGCGGCGGCTCGCGCAAATACGTGCTGGCCAGCCTCGACCAGAGCCTGCAGCGCCTCGGTCTGGACTATGTGGATATCTTCTATTCGCACCGCTTCGACCCGGACACCCCGCTGGAAGAAACCGCCAGCGCCCTCGCCACCGCCGTGCAGCAGGGCAAGGCGTTGTACATTGGCATCTCGTCGTACTCCGGGGTGAAAACCCGCGAGATCGCTGCGCTGCTCAAGGAATGGAAAGTGCCGCTGCTGATTCATCAGCCGGCGTACAACCTGCTCAATCGCTGGGTGGAAAAAGACCTGCTCGACACCACCGAAGAACTCGGCACTGGTGTGATCGCGTTCACGCCGTTGGCCCAAGGTCTGCTGACCGACAAATACCTCAATGGCGTGCCGGCGGATGCGCGGGTCAATCGTCCGGGCGGTGGTTCGCTGCAGGCGTCGCACTTGTCCGAGGCCAACATTGCGCACGTGCGTGCGTTGAACGAGATCGCCAAACGTCGCGGCCAGAGCCTGGCGCAACTGGCACTGGCCTGGACCCTGCGTGATCCACGGGTGACCTCGGCGCTGATCGGCGCGAGCCGGCCGGAGCAGATCATCGAGAACGTCGGGGCGTTGAAGAATCTGAGCTTCAGTGCTGAGGAACTGGCGGAGATCGACCGCTTTGCCCAGGAGGGCGGGATCAATCTGTGGGAGAAGCCGTCGACCGCTGAATAAGTGACTGGCGCCGAATTATTCGGCGCCTGCTCTGACGCTTTCGCGGGCAAGCCCGCTCCCACAGGGTTCCAGTCGTACACAAAGTCTGTGAACGGTGCTGTACCTGTGGGAGCGGGCTTGCGAAGGGGCCAGTTCAGGCAATGAGGAAATCGGGCCTCATTTGAAGAACGGCACATCCCCCAACACCGTCGCCCGCTGCATCACCCGCCGCGCCGGACGGTAATCATCCACCGCGTAATGCTGGGTCACGCGGTTATCCCAGAACGCAATGTCATCCTTCTGCCAGCGCCAGCGAATGGTGAATTCGGGCCGCGTTGCATGAGCGAACAGGAATTTCAGAATCGCTTCGCTCTCGGTGTCCGACAGTTCGTTGATCTTCGAGGTGAAGCCTTCGTTGATGAACAACGAACGGCGTCCGCTCACCGGGTGAGTGCGGATCACTGGATGTGACAACGGTGGGTTCTTGCGTCGTGCCTCTTCCCACTGTGCCAGGGCTTCCGGCGTGTTGCCGTAGCGCTCCAGCGGAAACGAGCGGGTGAAATCGTGAGTTGCAGTCAACCCTTCGAGCAAGGTTTTCATCGGCGCCGACAGCGCTTCATAGGCGGCAATCCCGCTGGCCCACAACGTATCGCCGCCGAACTCCGGCAGCAGCTTGGCGCTGAGTACCGCGCCCATCGCCGGGGTCGGCAGGAAGGTCACGTCGGTGTGCCAGATCGCGTTGTCGCGCACGTCGGTGACGGCGGTGTCGAGGATCAGCACCTCGGGCTGCTCCGGCACGTTCGGGTAGATCGGATGGATGTGCAGGTCGCCAAAGTACGCCGCGAAACGCGCCTGTTGCGAAGGCTCGATCGGCTGGTTGCGGAAGAACAGCACCTGGTACTTGAGCAGCGCCTGCTCGATGGCATTGCGCTGTTCCAGGTTCAACGGCTGGCTGACGTCGACGCCGCTGATCTGCGCGCCGAGGGCCGAGCTTAAGGGGGTGATGGTCAGGCTGCTCATGATGGTTCTCTTCAATTCCGGGTAACCGCGCCCCTGTAGGAGCTGCCGCAGGCTGCGATCTTTTGATTTGTTTTTTAAAAGCCGATCAAAAGATCGCAGCCTTCGGCAGCTCCTGCACGGGAGGATTCACAAATGCTTTAGTGGGTTTGGCCGTGCCACGGCACCAGTTTGCGCTGCAGGGCGCGCAGGCCCATTTCCATGGCGAAGGCAATCAGGGCGATCACCAGAATCCCCAGCACCACCACATCGGTGACCAGAAATTGCGCGGCCGACTGCACCATGAAACCCAAACCGCTGGTGGCGGCGATCAGTTCGGCGGCGACCAGGGTCGACCAGCCAACGCCCAGACCGATGCGCACACCGGTCAGAATATCTGGCAGGGCGCTGGGCAAAATCACATGGCGGATCAACTGTGCGCGGGTCGCACCGAGCGACTGAGCAGCGCGCAGTTTCGCCGGGTCAACGGTGCGCACGCCGGTCGCGGTGGCAATGGCAATCGGCGCGAAAATCGCCAGGTAGATCAGCAGCACTTTCGACAACTCGCCGATGCCGCACCAGATCACGATCAGCGGCAGATACGCCAGCGGCGGAATCGGCCGATAGAACTCGATCAGCGGGTCAAGCACACCACGGGCAATACGGTTGGCGCCGATGGCGATGCCCACCGGCACTGCGGTCAGAATCGCGAAGCCGAGGCCCAGACCGATACGGCTCAGGCTCGCGCCCAGGTGCTGCCACAGGGTCGAATCCATGTAACCAGTGGTCGCCAGCAACCAGCCTTTTTGCAGCACGGCGGACGGTGGCGGCAGGAACAGCGGTTCGATCAAGCCGGTGGCAGTCACGGCCCACCAGATCACCAGCAAGGCGAACAGGGTCAGCAGGCTGATCCAGCGGGTGCTGAGGCTGCGCCGGATTGGAATTGCCACCGACGGGGTTTTCACAGCGGGGGCGGAAACGTCGTAACTGCTCATGCGCGCTCCTGCCGTTGCACGGCGCTGCGTTGCGAGAACACTCTGCTCAAAACGTGCTCGCGGGTTTCGATAAAACGCGGGTCGGATTTGATCGCTCGCGCCGACTCACCGGCGGCGTAGCGTTGGCCGAAATCCAGATGCAGACGCTCGACGATCTGCCCCGGATTCGGCGCCAGCAGAATCAGGTCAGTGGCGAGGAATACCGCTTCTTCGATGTCGTGGGTAATCAGGAACACCGGTTTGGCGGTGCGCTGCCAGACTTGCAGCAACAGCTCCTGCATCTGCTCGCGGGTGAACGCATCGAGGGCGCCGAAGGGCTCGTCCATCAGTAGCACACGCGGGTCGGCGGCGAGGGCGCGGGCCAGGCCGACGCGCTGTTTCTGGCCGCCCGAGAGCTGCCAGATACGGCGGTGTTCAAAACCTGAGAGATCAACCAGCGCAAGCATTTCCCGGGCGATCTTTTCGCGCTTGTCCTTGGCGACGCCGGCCAGCTCCAGACCGAACGCGACGTTGGCCAACACATCCTGCCAGGGCAGCAGGGCGTCATCCTGGAACACCACGCCGCGTTCGGCGCTCGGGCCTTTGACCGGCACGCCGTCGAGGGTGATACGCCCGGCGCTGGGTTCGACGAAGCCGGCAATCAGGTTCAACAGCGAGGTCTTGCCACTGCCGGACGGGCCGAGGGCGACCAGCAATTGCTGAGGCCCGAGGGTCAGGGAAATGTCCGCCAGCACCGGTTCCGGGCTGCCCGGGTACTGTGCGCTGATGCGCTCCAGCTGTAGCAAGGCCATCGCAGTCAACTCCCGATCAATTGGTGATGTATTTGGCGCTGACGTACGGCGCGTAGTCCGGCAGTACGGCTTCGACCTTGCCTTGTTCCTTGAGGAACGCGGCGGTGTCGGTGATGGCTTGGGTGGTCGGCGCGCCGAGGCTGATCACCTGATCAGCCGCCAGCGGGTAGACGTTGCCCTGCAGCAGCAATGGAATGTCGCTGGCCTTGGCGCCGGAAAGCTTCACCAGCTTGTCGACGTGGGACTGGTCGGCGAGCCAGGCTTTGGGATCCTTGCGGTAATCGGCGTAGGCGTCGAGGGTGACCTTGGCGAACGCGGTGACGATTTCCGGGTGTTTCTCGGCGAAGTCTTTGCGCACGATCCAGGCATCGAAGGTCGGCGCGCCGAACTTGGCCAGTTCGCCGGAGGTGATCAGCACTTTGCCGTTTTCCTTGGCCACACCGAGGGCCGGATCCCACACGTAAGTGGCGTCGATATCACCGCGTTTCCACGCGGCGATGATCGCTGGCGGGGCGAGGTTGAGCACGGTGACTTTCGACGGATCGATGTTCCAGTGTTTCAGCGCGGCGAGCAGGCTGTAGTGACCGGTGGACACGAACGGCACGGCGATTTTCTTGCCGATCAGATCCTGTGGGGTCTTGATCCCGGAACCGTCGCGGGCGACCAGTGCTTCGGCGGCGCCGATCTGGGTGGCGATGAGGAAAGTTTCCACCGGGACTTTGCGGGTGATCGCAGCGGTCAACGGGCTGGAACCGAGGTAGCCGATCTGCACATCACCCGAAGCAATGGCGGCGATGATGTCGGCGCCGTTGTCGAACTTGCGCCAGCTGATGTCGGCTTTGGTGGCTTTCTCGTAGGTGCCATCGGCCTGGGCGACTTTCGCCGGGTCGACGGTGGTCTGGTAAGCGACGGTGAGGTCGGCGGCCTGCGCCAGAAAGCTCGCAGCAGCCAGAGAGGCCACGGCCAGCAGGCGAAGCGGGAAATTCAGTTTCATGGGGAGTGCTCCAAATCAGGCGACCGACGATCGGCGTGAAAGGAGACTAAATGATCTAAGAAACTAAAAATAAATAACTTTTTAGACTTAGCTTATGAGCGGAAAAATCTAAGCGGAGGGATTGCTGGTGAGGCCATTGTGGCGAGGGAGCTTGCTCCCGCTGGAGTCCGGAGGACTCCCATATCAATTCATCACGGTGCTGCTGATGCACCGGGGGACTGAGATTGCGACTGCTGCGCAGCCGAGCGGGAGCAAGCTCCCTCGCCACAGGGAATAGTGGTTAGTTACTGATCGCCAGAATGCTCGCCTGATACGACCCGACAAACACATCGAAATCACCGACCTCGTTCTGCTCCAGCTCCGCCTGTTGCGCCAGCGACGAGCGCGCCAGTTCCTCGAACTTCGCCTGCTCATCCGCCGTCAACGGCTCGCGGCGGAAGAACTCGGCATGCGCCTGGCTCTGACGCAGGGAGAATTGCGCAAAGCTTTCCTTGTGCTCGGCCATCGCGGCCAGCACCTGCGCCGACGGGGTCAGGGACGGGTCGCTGACTTTGGCCAGTTGCGCATCCAGCGCCTTGCTATGCGTGTCGCCGCCGTGGCTTTGATCAAGCAACGCCGCCAGCGGTGCGATTTTTTCCAGCAGCTCGGCTGCCCAAACCTTCAGCTCGACCGCTTCGCCGTCACGCTGCAACTGCAGGCCCGGACGCCGGCCTTCCTTGACCACGCTGAGGAAGTTCGAAGTGGCATTGCCGCACGAAGTGTTGGTCAGCAGCGGACTGTCGTTCAGCGCGCAATACAGCAGGAACGCGTCGAGGAAGCGCGATTCGGTGACGTCGATGCCCATCGGCAGGAACGGGTTGATGTCCAGGCAACGCACTTCGACGTACTGAATGCCGCGGGCCATCAGGGCCTGGATCGGCCGCTCGCCGGTATAGGTCACGCGTTTCGGGCGGATGTTGGAGTAGTACTCGTTTTCGATCTGCAAGATGTTGGTGTTCAGTTGAACCCACTCGCCATCCTTGTGTGTGCCGACCTCCACATACGGCGGATACGGCGTGGCCACAGCTTTGCGCAGGCTGTCGGTGTAGCTCGCCAGGTCGTTGTAGCACGGCGTCAGGCCAGCCTGGGCGTTGCTCTGGTAACCGAGGTCGCTCATGCGCAGGCTGGTGGCGTACGGCAGGTACAGCGTGTCCGGGTCCAGTTGTTCCAACTGATGCGAACGGCCGCGCAGGAAGCCTGCGTCCAGCGCTGGCGAAGCACCGAACAGGTACATCAGCAGCCAGCTGTAGCGGCGGAAGTTACGGATCAGCGCGATGTACGACGACGACTGGAAATCGCGGTCGGTGCCGACGAAACCTTCGGCTTCGCGCAGCAGCGGCCAGAGCTTTTCCGGCAGGGAAAAGTTGTAGTGAATCCCGGCGATGCACTGCATGGTCTTGCCGTACCGCAGGGCCAGGCCCTTGCGGTAGACGTATTTGAGCTGACCGATGTTGGAGGTGCCGTAATAGGCGATCGGGATGTCTTCCTCGGCCGGCAACGGGCACGGCATCGACGGACTCCACAGGTACTCGTTGCCGAGCTTGCTGTAGGCAAAGCGATGAATCTTGTCCAGGCTCGCCAGCGTATCGGCCGGATCGGGCAGGGCGGGGGTGATGAATTCCAGCAGCGACTCGGAATAGTCGGTGGTGATCTGTTCATTGGTCAGCGCGGAACCCAAGGCTTCCGGGTGCGGCGTTTGCGCCAGACGACCTTCACTGGTCACGCGCAGGCATTCACGTTCGATACCGTGGAGGCACTGTTCGAGCAGAGAGAGGTTGGCGCGCTCGCCGAGCAGAGCCAGGCGGCGGTTGAGAAGTTCGCTCAATTTGGATTCCTTCACGCGTCAGTCGCCCCAATATGGGGGTGGGCAGGACGGTCTACAAGGGTGAAGTTGAAACTGGCGTTTTCGCCTGGTTTTCTAGCCGGTCAGCCACACACATAAACTGTAGGAGCTGCCGCAGGCTGCGATCTTTTGATTTTGTTTTTCAATAGCAAGATCAAAAGATCGCAGCCTGCGGCAGCTCCTACAGGATTCATTGCGCCGAAATTAACTCAAAATGATGAACAACATCTACAGGACTGCGAACGTGCCTTGCGCTTTTGCGACCAGTTTGTCGCCCTGCATCACGTCGGCCTCGACCACCAGCGTGCGGCGGCCCGGGTGGATCACCCGCGCCGTGCACAGCACCTCGCCGTCGGATACGGCGCGGATATAGTTGATCTTGCACTCGATGGTCGCGCTCTGCTGATCGAAGCCGTGGGTGCTGGAACAGGCCAGCCCCATGGCGATATCGACCAGACTGAACAGCGCGCCACCGTGCAATTTGCCGCCGCGATTGCGCAGTTGCGGTTCCAGCACCAGGGCGACTTGCGCCACCCCGGTTTCCAGGCTGTGCAGGCGGCAGCCCAACAGCTTGAAAAACGCGCTCTCGACGAGCCCGGCCGGAATCTCCATCAGCGTTTCTTCAACTGCTTGGCGTTGGCGAACAGCGAAGCCATGGCGTTGTTCACCGGTGCGGCTGTGGCCGTTTCCTTGCGTGGCGCGTTGTTGGACGACTGGCGCGGTGCCGAGCCCGGACGCGAACCACGGGCACCGTCGATTTTCTCGCCCGGGGTGTCGCTCATGCGCATCGACAGGCCGACGCGTTTGCGCGGGATGTCGACTTCCATGACCTTCACTTTCACCACGTCACCGGCCTTCACCGCTTCGCGTGGGTCCTTGATGAACTTCTCCGACAACGCCGAGATGTGCACCAGACCGTCCTGATGCACGCCGATGTCGACGAACGCGCCGAACGCGGTCACGTTGGTGACGACGCCTTCGAGGATCATCCCCAGTTGCAGGTCTTTCAGGTCTTCGACGCCTTCCTGGAACTCGGCGGTCTTGAACTCCGGACGCGGGTCGCGACCCGGTTTTTCCAGTTCTTGCAGAATGTCGGTGACGGTGGGCAGACCGAAGGTCTCGTCGGTGAACTTCTTCGGGTCCAGACGCTTGAGGAACGCGGCGTCGCCGATCAGCGAGCGAATGTCGCGGTCGGTTTCAGCGGCGATGCGCTGTACCAGTGGATAGGCTTCCGGGTGAACGGCCGAGGAATCCAACGGGTTGTCGCCGTTCATCACGCGCAGGAAGCCTGCGGCCTGTTCGAAGGTTTTCTCGCCCAGACGCGCAACTTTCTTCAGCGCTGCACGGGTCTTGAACGCGCCGTGCTCGTCACGGTGAGCGACGATGTTCTGCGCCAGGGTCGCGTTGAGGCCGGAAATCCGCGCCAGCAAGGCCACCGAGGCGGTGTTTACATCGACGCCGACGGCGTTTACGCAGTCCTCGACCACCGCATCCAGACCACGCGCCAGTTTCAGCTGCGAGACGTCGTGCTGGTACTGGCCGACACCGATGGATTTCGGATCGATCTTCACCAGTTCGGCCAGTGGATCCTGCAGACGACGGGCGATGGACACCGCGCCACGGATCGACACGTCCAGATCCGGGAATTCCTTGGCAGCCAGTTCCGACGCCGAGTACACCGATGCACCGGCCTCGGAGACCATGACCTTGGTCATCTTCATTGCTGGGTATTTTTTGATCAGCTCGATCGCCAGTTTGTCGGTTTCGCGGCTGGCGGTGCCGTTGCCGATGGCGATCAGGTCAACCGAGTGCTTGGCGCACAGGGCGGCCAGAATGGCGATGGTCTGATCCCACTTGTTGTGCGGCACGTGCGGGTACACCGTGGCGTGATCGAGCAGCTTGCCGGTGGAGTCGACTACCGCGACTTTGCAGCCGGTACGCAGGCCCGGGTCGAGGCCCAGGGTGGCGCGCGGGCCGGCCGGCGCGGCCAGCAGCAGGTCGTGCAGGTTGTGGGCGAAGACGTTGATCGCCTCGGTTTCGGCACCGTCGCGCAGCTCGCCGAGAAGGTCGGTTTCGAGGTGGGTGTAGAGCTTGACCTTCCAGGTCCAGCGCACCACTTCACCGAGCCATTTGTCGGCCGGGCGGTTCTGATTCTGGATGCCGAATTGCTGGCCGATCATGCCTTCGCACGGGTGCATGGTGCCCGGCAGCTCGTCGCCGACTTTCAGCGCGGAGCTGAGGATGCCTTCGTTGCGGCCACGGAAAATCGCGAGTGCGCGGTGCGACGGCATGCTTTTCAGCGGCTCGTCGTGTTCGAAGTAGTCGCGGAACTTGGCGCCTTCTTCTTCCTTGCCAGCGATCACGCGGGCGCTGATGGTCGCTTCCTGCTTGAGGAAGTTACGCAGCTTCTCCAGCAGACTGGCGTCTTCGGCGAAGCGCTCCATCAGGATGTACTTGGCGCCTTCCAGCGCAGCTTTCACGTCGGCTACGCCTTTCTCGGCGTCGACGAAGCGTGCGGCTTCGGTTTCTGGCGATAGATTCGGGTCGTTGAACAGGCCGTCGGCCAGCTCGCCGAGGCCGGCTTCCAGGGCAATCTGGCCCTTGGTTCGGCGCTTCTGCTTGTACGGCAGGTACAAGTCTTCGAGGCGGGTCTTGGTGTCGGCGAGTTTGATGTCGCGCTCGAGGGCGGGGGTGAGTTTGCCCTGCTCCTGGATGCTGGCGAGGATGCTGATGCGCCGTTCGTCGAGTTCTCGCAGGTAGCGCAGACGCTCTTCCAGATGACGCAGCTGGGTGTCATCGAGGCTGCCGGTGACTTCTTTCCGGTAACGGGCGATGAAGGGAACGGTAGAGCCTTCATCGAGTAGCGCGACGGCCGCTTCGACCTGTTGCGGGCGTACGCCGAGTTCCTCGGCGATGCGGCTGTTGATGCTGTCCATAAAACCACCTGACATAGTGTGAAAGCAGGCTCGCAGGCACGGAAATAAAGGCCCGGAGTCTGGTTGAGCGGCTAGAAAATTGCCGCTGCCTGGGTCAAAAGGCTCCCCATTGACCCGTGAAATCGAACAATTACTGCGGCCACCGGTAAAAAAGCCCGGCCACCTGCGGTAACGATTCAGACGTTGCCTGGCACAAAACGCCGCGCATTATAACCAGCGTTCTGTCATTCGGGGGTGTAGCAGTCTGTAGGCACAAACCCCGGTTTTCTGGCAGTGAAGGAAAAATCTGCTAACAATGCACACGGTGCGTATAACGGCAGCTACGCCATAATGCGCGCCGAGCTAAAAGGAGCATCCAATGAGCAGCACTGCAAACAATGCTGAAGGCGAAAAAATTCTTATTGTTGACGACGATCCAGGGCTGAGCAGCCTGCTGGAACGCTTTTTCGTCAGCAAGGGCTACCGCGCCCGTGCCGTACCGAACACCGAGCAAATGGACCGTCTGCTGTCGCGTGAAGTGTTCAATCTGGTCGTCCTCGACCTGATGCTGCCGGGCGAAGACGGCCTGACCGCGTGCCGTCGCCTGCGGGCGGCGAACAATCAGATTCCGATTATCATGCTCACCGCCAAGGGCGATGAGATGAGCCGCATCAAGGGCCTGGAACTGGGCGCCGATGACTACCTGGCCAAGCCGTTCAACCCGGACGAGCTGATGGCTCGGGTCAAAGCGGTTCTGCGGCGTCAGGCCGCACCGGTGCCGGGCGCACCGGGCAGTGAAGACGAAAATGTCACCTTCGGTGATTACGTGCTGTCGCTGGCGACCCGCGAGCTGAAACGTGGCGAAGAAGTGCACATGCTCACCACCGGTGAGTTTGCGGTACTCAAGGCGCTGGTAATGAACGCGCGTCAGCCGCTGACCCGCGACAAACTGATGAACCTGGCCCGTGGTCGCGAGTGGGATGCCCTTGAGCGTTCCATCGATGTGCAGATCTCCCGTCTGCGCCGGATGATCGAACCGGATCCGTCGAAACCGCGCTACATCCAGACGGTCTGGGGCGTGGGCTACGTGTTCGTACCGGATGGCGCCGCTACCAAGTGATCGGCGATTTGTAGGAGCGGGTCTGCGCAGACCGGGTTGATCGACCCTCTACGCAGACTCGCAATCCGCAATATGCGAGCATGGCTCGCTCCTGCAAGTGTGTAACGGTTATCGATGAAAACCCCCGTCTGGTTCCCCCAAAGTTTTTTCTCCCGCACCCTTTGGCTGGTGCTCATCGTCGTGCTGTTTTCCAAGGCGCTGACCCTGGTTTATCTGTTGATGAACGAGGACGTGCTGGTGGATCGCCAATACAGCCACGGCGTCGCCCTGACGCTGCGTGCCTATTGGGCGGCCGATGAAGAAAACCGCGCGAAGATCGCCGATGCCGCGACGCTGATCCGGGTGGTCGGCGCCGGTGTGCCGGAGGGCGAACAGCACTGGCCGTACAGTGAAATTTATCAGCGGCAGATGCAGGCGGAGCTGGGCGCCGATACCGAAGTGCGTTTGCGCATGCACTCGCCGCCGGCGCTGTGGGTGCGTGCACCGAGTCTGGGTGATGGCTGGCTGAAAGTGCCGCTGTACCCGCATCCATTACGCGGCCAGAAAATCTGGAACGTGCTCGGCTGGTTCCTCGCCATCGGTTTGTTATCGACCGCGTCGGCATGGATTTTCGTCAGTCAGCTCAACCAGCCGTTGAAACGCCTGGTGTATGCCGCCCGACAACTCGGTCAGGGCCGCAGCGTGCGTCTGCCGATCAGCGATACACCGAGCGAGATGACCGAGGTGTATCGCGCCTTCAACCAGATGGCCGAAGACGTCGAACAGGCCGGGCGCGAGCGCGAGCTGATGCTGGCCGGGGTGTCCCATGACTTGCGTACGCCGCTGACCCGTTTGCGGCTGTCGCTGGAGCTGATGGGCGATCGCAATGACCTGACTGACGACATGGTCCGCGATATCGAAGACATGGACGCGATTCTCGACCAGTTCCTCGCGTTCATTCGTGACGGTCGTGACGAGTCGGTGGAAGAAGTGGACCTGAGCGATCTGGTGCGTGAGGTGGCCGCACCCTATAACCAGAGCGAAGAAAAAGTACGCTTGCGACTGGAACCGATCCAGCCGTTTCCACTGCGCCGGGTGTCGATGAAACGCCTGCTGAACAACCTGATCGGCAACGCCCTGAACCATGCCGGTAGTGGCGTCGAGGTCGCGGCTTATGTGTCTGGCGATACCAGCGCGCCGTACGTGGTGTTGAGCGTGATGGACCGTGGCGCGGGGATTGATCCGTCAGAGCTTGAGGCGATCTTCAACCCGTTCACCCGTGGCGACCGTGCCCGGGGTGGCAAAGGCACCGGGTTGGGGTTGGCAATTGTGAAGCGGATTGCTTCGATGCATGGCGGCAATGTCGAACTGCGCAACCGCTCCGGGGGCGGGCTGGAAGCGCGGGTAAGGTTGCCGTTGGGGTTGATGTTGCCGCGGGATGCGGTCTAACAGTCGGGATGTTCAGCGGGGTTGATGGCCCCTTCGCGAGCAAGCTCGCTCCCACAGGGGAACGCATTCCAAAATGTGGGAGCGGGCTTGCCCGCGAAGGCGGCCTGTCAGCCGCCACATTTCAAACGGATCAACCCTTGCCCTTTGTCCGGGTCATGTTCGGCCCGCCATTCTTCTCAAGGTGTTCGATGATGATCCCCGCCACGTTCTTGCCGGTGGTGGTCTCGATGCCTTCCAGGCCCGGCGACGAGTTCACTTCCATCACCAATGGCCCGTGGTTCGAACGCAAGATATCCACACCCGCCACCGCCAGGCCCATGACCTTGGCCGCACGCAACGCGGTCATGCGTTCTTCCGGGGTGATCTTGATCAGGCTGGCGCTGCCGCCACGGTGCAGGTTGGAGCGGAACTCGCCCGGTTTGGCCTGACGTTTCATGGCAGCGATCACCTTGTCGCCGACCACGAAACAGCGGATATCCGCACCGCCGGCTTCCTTGATGTATTCCTGAACCATGATGTTCTGCTTCAGGCCCATGAACGCCTCGATCACCGATTCGGCTGCGGTTGCGGTTTCGCACAGCACCACACCGATGCCTTGAGTGCCTTCCAGCACCTTGATCACCAGCGGCGCGCCGTTGACCATGTCGATCAGGTCGGGAATGTCGTCCGGCGAGTGAGCGAAGCCGGTGACCGGCAGGCCGATGCCGCGACGCGACAGCAGTTGCAGCGAACGCAATTTGTCTCGCGAGCGGGCGATGGCCACCGATTCGTTGAGCGGAAACACCCCCATCATTTCGAACTGGCGCAACACGGCGCAACCGTAGAACGTTACCGACGCCCCGATTCGCGGAATCACCGCGTCGAAGCCTTCCAGCGGTTTGCCGCGATAGTGGATCTGCGGCTTGTGGCTGGCAATGTTCATGTAGGCGCGCAAGGTGTCGATCACGACCATTTCATGCCCGCGCTCGGTGCCGGCTTCGACCAGGCGACGGGTGGAATACAGACGCGGATTCCGCGACAGCACAGCGATCTTCATGCAACACCTGTGGAGGAGGTAGATACCGGGAACACCGGCTTGTCTTGTACATATTTGATGCCCGGATTGACCACCAGCTGGCCGTCGATCAAGGCTTTGGACCCGAGCAACAGGCGATAGCGCATGGACTTGCGGCAGGCGAGGGTGAACTCGACCTGCCAGACCCGATCACCGAGGGCCAGGGTGGTGCTGATCACATAGCGCACCTGCGCCTGGCCGTTGGAGCTTTTGATGGTTTTGCGCGTCACCAGCGGTGCTTCGCAACGCCGATGACGCAACTGCACCACCGTGCCCAGATGCGCGGTGAAACGCACCCACTTCTCGCCATCGCGTTCGAACGGTTCAATGTCGGTGGCGTGCAGGCTGGAGGTGCTGGCGCCGGTGTCGATTTTCGCCCGCAGGCCCGCGACTCCCAGATCCGGGAGCGCCACCCACTCGCGCAGACCGACAACGGTCAAATGGTCAAATGTCTTCAAAAAAATGCTCAACCGTGGCAACCGCTCAGCCCGCAAGGGCCGGATTCGCGGTATTCACGCAGAATAAGGGTTAAAAGGCGACAGATTTCTACGGCCCGGATCGCCGACGCCTCAAGCGGGTGTCGGCTGGTGCGCATTGTAATCCGCGGCGGCGTCATTCATGGCACGACAGAAACGGTAGTACAGTTCATCAATATTTCAGAATGAGGAAATTCCATGGCACAAAAAAGCGAAGAGGACGACAAGGTCCGTCTCGACAAGTGGTTGTGGGCGGCGCGCTTTTATAAAACCCGGGCCCTGGCCAAAGCAGCCATCGAAAGTGGCAAGGTGCACTGCCGAGGGGAGCGCTGCAAGCCTGGCAAAGAGCCACGCATTGGCGATGAATTCGAGATTCGTACCGGTTTTGAAGAGCGCACGGTGAGGGTCGACGCCTTGTCGATCGTACGTCGTGGCGCACCCGAGGCGCAGACGCTGTATACCGAGACCGAGGCGAGCATTGCCAAGCGTGAAGCGGCAGCGGCGATGCGCAAGGCCGGAGCGTTAGGTGTGAGTACCGACGGCAAGCCGAGCAAGAAGCAGCGGCGGGATCTGTTCAAATTTCGTGGCAGCAGCCACGAATAAAAAGATCGCAGCCTGCGGCAGATCCTACATGGGAATACATTTTCCTGTAGGAGCTGCCGCAGGCTGCGATCTTTTCAGCATTCAACCCATTAACGGGCAGACACCACACTCATCCGCGAAACCACCGGCAGCTTGCCCAGCAGATTGAAAACCGGCGCAGTGACCTTCAGCCAGAAGTTGGCGGCGTGATAAGCGAACGGTGTGTAGTAACCCCAGCCCAACGCCCACACCGCCAGCAGCATGCCGCCGATGTAATCATCCTGGCCCCAGTGCGCGCCGGCCACCAGACGCGGCAGCATGAACAGCAGCGCCAGGCCCCAGACCGTGAGGAACTGGCCGATCGAGCGGCTGAACACGCCCATGAACAGTGCCCAGATCAGCAACACCGAAGCGTGGTCACCGGGGAAGCTCTGACTTGAGCGATCCTTCAGTTCCCAGGCTTTTTCCAGGTGCGGGAAGTAATCACTCAGGTGCACCGCGCCTTCCAGCACCATCGATGGACTGCTGTGCTGCCAGTCCATGTAGTCGGCGAATTTGGAAAACAGCGCGCGAATCACCACCATCAACAGCAGAATCGAGAAAAAACCGAAAAAGGCGCGACGTACATCAATCGCCTTGAACACCCAGTCACCCTTGATCAGCAGCGTCAGCAGAATCAGACCTACAACGATGTCGAACGGGCGCAGACTTGCAATTGCCCAGATGTGGAGCCATATGGGGTTGCTGGCCAGTGGTGCATTGAGTGAGCGAAACAGCCACTCGTCGAAAATCACACACAGCATCTGGCCCGTAGGCCATAACCAGAAAGCCAGTAGCGCCAACGGCACCACGTTACACAGAACCAGCCGGCCGAGGTTCCACCTTGATTGGAACAAACCCGGATTGTTCATAAAATGCCTCCCGTGGCTGAACATTCGCACCAAATGGGTGCGGAGAAGCGCGGGATTTTCATCTTTTGTAACCATTTTGTCATCAATTCAGATACCCAGACCTATGACTGATCTCCCGGATACCGATTACACCCAACGCTTCATCTTCGATGACAGCGACACTCGCGGCGAGCTGGTTGCGCTGGAACGCAGCTACGCCGAAGTCCTCGCCAAGCACCCGTACCCGGAGCCGGTCGCGCAATTGCTGGGCGAATTGATGGCGGCCGCTTCGTTGCTGGTGGGCACCCTGAAATTCGACGGCTTGCTGATTCTGCAGGCGCGCTCCGAAGGCCCGATTCCGCTGCTGATGATCGAATGCTCCAGCGAGCGCGAGATCCGTGGTCTGGCGCGTTATAACGCCGAGCAGATCGCCCCGGATGCGACCCTTGCCGACCTGATGCCGGGCGGTGACCTGACCCTGACCGTCGACCCGACGATCGGCCAGCGTTACCAGGGTATCGTCGACCTCGACGGTGAAACCCTGTCGGAATGCTTCACCAATTATTTCGTCATGTCTCAGCAGGTTGGCACCCGCTTCAAGCTGTTCGCCGACGGCCGTCGTGCCCGCGGCATGCTGCTGCAGCAACTGCCGGCCGACCGCCTGAAAGACGAAGAAGAGCGCGCCGCCAGCTGGCAGCACATCACCGCGCTGGCCAGCACTCTGAGCGCCGATGAATTGCTCAGCCTGGACAACGAAACCGTCCTGCATCGCCTCTACCACGAAGAGCAGGTGCGCCTGTTCGATGTGCAAAACCTGCGCTTCCGTTGCAGCTGCTCGCGGGAACGCTCGGGTAATGCGCTGGTCAGCCTGGGTCTGGAAGACGCGCAGGCACTGGTGGCCGAACGCGGTGGCGAAGTCGAGATCGATTGCCAGTTCTGCAACCAGCGTTACCTGTTCGATGCGGCCGATATTGCTCAATTGTTCGCTGGTGCGGGCGTCGACACGCCGTCAGATACCCGGCACTAAAACGGTTCAGCGCAGGTAAATTCACTGCGTAACGACGGAATTTCGCCGTTACGACGGGAGGACCCTACTCTTTTTGGGCTTTTCTGGCATAATCCGGCCCACTTTTTTCGCGGTAGTAGTGCACGACTTTCTACTACAAAACGTTTGGAGCACACTCGGCCACTGGCCGACGGGGAACCTCATGACGCAAGCCAATAACGCCGTGTACACCGATCTGAGTGTTGATGATCTGGTAAAAGAAGCCCTGCAACGCGGTGAGGGCGAGCTTGCCGATACCGGCGCTCTGGTTGTTCGCACCGGTCACCGCACCGGCCGTTCGCCAGTCGATCGTTTCATCGTTGAAGAGCCTTCCACCCAGGCCGCTATCGCCTGGGGCCCGATCAACCGCAAGTTCCCGGCCGACAAGTTCGACGCGCTGTGGGCTCGTGTCGAGGCGTTCAACAACGCGCAAGAGCACTTTGTTTCCCACGTGCATGTAGGCGCGGCTGAAGATCACTACCTTGCCGTGAAAATGACCACCCAGACTGCCTGGCAGAACCTGTTCGGTCGTTGCCTGTTCATCAACCCGGCCCAGTACAACCCGGCCGGTCGTGAAGAGTGGCAAGTGCTCAACGTGGCCAACTTCGAGTGCGTGCCTGAGCGTGACGGCACCAACTCCGACGGTTGCGTGATCATCAACTTCGCGCAGAAGAAAGTGCTGATTGCCGGCATGCGTTACGCCGGTGAGATGAAGAAAGCCATGTTCTCCGTGCAGAACTTCCTGCTGCCGGCCGCTGACGTGCTGCCAATGCACTGCGCTGCCAACATCGGCGAAGAAGGCGATGTGACCCTGTTCTTCGGTCTGTCGGGCACCGGTAAAACCACCCTGTCGGCCGATGAAAGCCGTTACCTGATCGGTGACGACGAACACGGCTGGGGCGAAGGCGTTGTCTTCAACATCGAAGGCGGCTGCTACGCCAAGTGCATCGACCTGTCCGAGAAGAACGAACCGGTCATCTGGAAAGCCATCAAGCACGGCGCAGTCCTGGAAAACGTGGTCATCG